>NZ_JBAWKM010000006.1:0-203954 GCF_037095675.1 Pseudomonas sp. CCNWLW23
GGCGGCACATTCAACATCTTCATTGCCTGACCCAATGCATTCGCGAGCAGGCTCGCTCCCACAGGTTTTCGCGGCGCCTGCAAAATCCCGGCGACATGCAAAATCCAGTGTGGGAGCGAGCCTGCTCGCGAAGACGGCGGCACATTCAACATCTTCATCGCCTGACCCAACGCCTTCGCGAGCAGGCTCGCTCCCACAGGAGATCTGTGTTGATTGGTGGGATTGGAGATCATCAGGCCATTCGAAACTCAGGCAGGACTGCTGTCCTTATCAGGCAGTTGGGCAAACCACTGCGCATACGGTGTATTGCTCACTTTGAATCGGTTGTAATCCGGGCTGCCGTCATCCCACCACACCGGCCCGCGCTCACCCAGCGCGACTTTGGCGACGTTGACGCGAGCTCTCGCTGACTTCAACGCCTGTGCATCGTCGCCACGCTTTGCCTCTTTGACCGCACGCCGCGCTGACATGAGTTCGGCTACAAATGCCTCACGCTCGGCGGCTGGCAGCGCTGGATTGCTGCAACGCCAGAGTTGCTGCTTGACCACAAAATAGCGGCCATCGGGGGTGGTGGGGTACATGGGCGATATCCTGCGTGATCCAGTCTCAGACCGGGTAGGACAACTCGCCGATGAGTTTATCCAGCGTAATCGGATAATCGCGCACCCGCACGCCGCAAGCGTTATAGATCGCATTGGCGATGGCCGCCGCGGCGCCGCTGATACCCAGCTCGCCAACGCCTTTGGCCTTCAGCGGGGTGGCATACGGGTCGACTTCATCAAGAAAGATCACTTCCTGATGGGGAATGTCGGCGTGCACCGGCACCTCGTATCCGGCCAGATCGTGATTGACGAAAAAGCCGATTCGATGATCCACCGCCAGCTCTTCCATCAATGCCGCACCAGCGCCCATGGTCATGCCGCCGATGATCTGGCTGCGCGCGGTTTTCGGGTTGAGGATGCGCCCGGCGGCGCACACGGCCAGTTGCCGACGCAGGCGAATTTCGCCGGTCGCCGCATTGACCGCGACCTCGGCGAAATGCGCGCCGAAGGTCTGCTGGGCGAAGCGCTGGGCAAGGTCACTGTATTCCATGCGGTCCTCGCCCGTCAGCTCGCCATTGGCTGCGGCCTGAGCCAAGCCAACCTGCTGCGAGCCTGCGCGAATTTGCCCGTCGACAAACTCCGCTTGCTGCGGGTCAATCCCGACGGCGCGAGCGGCGGCCTCACGCAGTTTCACGCACGCGGCGTACACGCCGGCAGTGGAGGAGGCGGCGCCCCACTGGCCGCCGGAGCCCGACGATTCCGGAAACCGCGAATCGCCCAAGTGCACCACGACACGGTCCAGCGGCACGCCCATCATTTCGGCAGCGGTCTGGGCGATGATGGTGTAACTGCCGGTGCCGATGTCGGTCATGTCGGTTTCCACGGTGATGACGCCTTGACGATCGAGTCGCACCCGCGCCGCCGAAGCGGTCGTCGGTGCGCCGCGAATCGCCGAGGCCAGCCCGATGCCGATCAGCCAACCGCCCTCACGGCGCTGACCGGGTTGAGGGTTGCGCTGACGCCAGCCGAAGCGTTCGGCCCCAGTGTTCAGGCATTCCACCAACTGCCGTTTGGAGAACGGCCGCGCCGGTTGCTCCGGATCGACCTGCGAATCGTTGAGGATGCGCAACTGCAGCGGATCCATCTGCAGCTTTTCGGCCAGTTCATCCATGGCGATTTCCAGCGCCATCATCCCCGGTGCCTCGCCCGGCGCGCGCATCGCCGAACCCTCGGCGAGATCGAGCACGGCGAGATTCAAACGGGTCATGCGATTGGCCCCGGCGTAAAGCAAGCGGGTTGACGCGGTAGCCGCTTCGGCGCGTCCGCCGCGCAGATTGCCCGACCAGCTCTCGTGGCCGATCGCCGTGATCACGCCGTCATGGTTGGCACCGATGCGCAGGCGCTGAAGCGTCGCCGGACGATGGGTCAGGTTGTTGAACATCAGCGGCCGCGGCAGCGCGACTTTCACCGGTCGCCCGGCATGTCGAGCGGCCAGGGATGCCAACACTGCGTCGCAAAGAATCGTGCCCTTACCGCCGAAACCACCGCCGATATACGGCGAGATCAGGCGCACATCTTCCTTCGCGATGCCGAGGGTTTTCGCCAGATCGCGCACGCCCCAGTTGATCTGTTGGATCGATGTCCACAAGGTCAACTGCGTGCCGCTCCAGCGGGCAATGGTTGCGTGCGGTTCCATCATCGCGTGGGCCTGGTCAGGCGTGCTGTAGTGCTGATCGATTTGCACGGGCGCAGCGTTGAAGGCGCCTTCAAAGTCACCGACGCTGGTCTGCGGCGGCGGGCCGAAACCGGCCGGTGGCGGTGGGGTAGCTGAGTCTTTCGCCGCAGCCAGATCGAAGGAACCTGGTTCGGCCACATAGCGGATGTCGAGCAAGCCGGCGGCCGCGCGGGCCTGTTCAAAGGTGTCCGCGACGACAATCGCCACGGCCTGGTGATAGTGATCGACCTGCGGCCCGGCCAACGCCTTGGCTACGTAAAACTCGCCTCTGGCCAATGCCCCGGCGTTTTCGTAAGTGACGATGGCGATTACCCCGGACGCTTCACGCGCTTGCGTCGAATCGATCGAGGCAATGCGTCCCTTGCCGATCCCGGCGCCGACGATATAGCCATAGGCGGCGTCCGGCACCGCTGCGTTTTGCTCGTAGGCGTAGGGAGCGGTGCCGGTGGTTTTCAGCTTGCCGTCGATGCGGTCGGCAGGTTGGCCGATGACGTTCAGCTGGTCGATCGGATTGGCGCCGGCCGGGGTGTCGAATTTCATCTGCAAATTCCTTTCAGACAGGCTGGCGGCGCCCACGTAGCGCGGCGCAGCCATCGATTGACGTCGGATCTCTACGAGCCTAGGCCATCGACACGCTGCTGATAATGCGCGGTTTCAGGATGGAGTGATGAATCTCGCTCACCAATCCTGATCAACATGACAAATAAGAATACGTTTCAATTACTAATGCGACCATATACCATGCGCGGCGTTTTCACTGGCGGTTTTGCCCTTCGTTCTGGCCTATTCGTAAAGGTTTTCACCTCATGCGTCGAACTCTGCTTTCCATTTGTGTGCTGCAGGCGTTGTCTTCTTCCTCGTGGGCTGAGTCAGCCGAACCGACTTCTTCAACGCTTGAGCTGGAAGCCACCGATGTGGTCGGCACAGCGGATTACGAAAGGGCAGACGGCCCGGTGCAAGGCTATCGCGCGACGCGTTCGGCCAGCGCCACGCGCACCGACACTTCGATTCATGAAACCCCGCAGTCAATCAGCGTGGTGACCAAGGATGCCGTCGAAGACCTCGGCGCCACGCGTTTGCAGGATGCGCTGGATTACGCCGGCGGCGTCGGGCGCGCGAACAACTTCGGCGGGCAGGGCCTGACCACCTTCACCGTGCGCGGTTTTACCACCGGTGAGTTCTACCGCAACGGTTTCCCGATCAACCGTGGCTACCCGAATATGCCCGACGCGAATACCATCGAGCGTCTGGAAGTGCTGCGCGGTCCGGCGACCATGCTCTATGGCCGTGGCGATCCCGGCGGTACCTTCAACGTGGTGTCGAAACAGCCGTTGCCCGAGCGCACCGTAACGTTAGGCAGCCAGTTGAACGACCAAGGCATGAAGCGCGGCACCCTCGACGCTTCCGGGCCACTCGATGAAGAAGGGCGTTTGGCCTATCGCTTGAATGTGGTGGGCGAGGGCGGTGACACCTTCCGCGATCATGTCGAGACCGAGCGCTACGGCATCACACCGGTGCTGAGCTGGCAGGCCACCGACGCGACCAAGCTGATTTTCGAAGGCGATTTCATGCGCAACAACGCGCCGCTCGATCGTGGCGTGACGCGCTACCCGGCGCAGATCGGCACTGCCTCGCGCGATACCTTCTTTGGCGAGAAGGACGTCGGCAAGCTGCACAACGACAACAACATGGCGCAACTGCGTTTCGAGCACATGCTCAACGACGACTGGACCCTGGGCGGCGGTTTCCAGTGGCTCGACGGCTCGCTCAAGGGCAATGCGATCGAGGCCAACGGCATTGCCGCTGACGGCCGCACGCTGGGACGCAACTTCAACTACCGCAAGCTGGAATGGACCGACAAGGACACCCAGCTCAACCTCACCGGGCATTTTGATACTGGCGGTCTGCAGCACACCTTGCTCACCGGCATCGAGTACGAAGATTACGACTACAAGTCGATCATCCAGCGCTCCAGCGGCGCGGTCAGTGCCTACCCGATCGACATCTTCAACCCGGTCTACGGCCAGCCACGCCCGGCGCTGACCCGCACACCGACTCACGACAAGGAAAACCTCAAGACCTACGCCGCGTTCGTGCAGGATCAGGTCGCCCTGACCGACAAACTGAAAGTGCTGGCCGGCGCACGTTTCGAGCGCTTCGAGCACGATTACGAAACATACGTGCCGGGCGGCAAGAGCTGGCAGGCCAGCGACAACGCCGTCACCCCGCGTATCGGCGTCACCTACGATTTGACCGATACCCTGGCGGTCTACGCCAACACCGCGCGCTCGTTCAAGCCCAACACCGGCGCCAGTCGCGAAGGCGGCGGTTTCGCCCCGGAGAAAGGCAAGTCCTACGAGATGGGCGTGAAGTGGGAAGCGCTGGATCAGCAGTTGAGCGTCGACGCGGCGATCTACCAGATCGAAAAACGCAACGTGCTGACCACCGACCCGGTGGATTCGACCTTCAGCGTCGCCGCCGGTGAAGTGCGCAGCCGTGGTTTCGACGTCAACGTCAGCGGCAATCTCACCCCGGAGTGGCGAGTGGTCGGCGGTTACGCTTACGTCGACGCCGAGGTGACCAAGGACAACACGCTGCGCTCCGGCACGCGCCTGCTGAACATCCCGAAGAACAGCTTCAGCCTGCTCAATATGTACGAATTCCAGGACGGCACGCTCAAAGGCCTTGGCCTTGGCACCGGCCTGAAATACGTCGACGAGCGCGCCGGGCAGACCGCCAACACCGCGTTTTCCATGGGCAGTTACACCGTGGTCGACCTGCTGAGCTTCTACAAGGTGAACGACAAAGTGCGCCTCAATCTCGATGTGAAAAACATCTTCGATCGCGACTACGAAGAAGGCGCCTTCGGCAACGTTTACGCCTACCCGGGCGCGCCGCGAACCGTGCAGGTGGGGATTTCCTACACGCTGTAAATCGCCGCAGCGGTTGCCGCCGACCCATGCTGGCCTGAGAGTGGCATGTCGAAATCAGACATCGGCATGCCGCACTCAGGCTAGTTGCGCGGCGGCCGGGCCACGTAAGGTGAAGCATCATTTCGTCGGCAAAGCGTCTGCGTCGCAGCTTTAGCCTGATGTCGACACCGGAAATGATGATCGCCTGACGCTCAGTCAGTGGCCCAAACGTCGATCATGAGAACAATAAGAACCCATGACTAGCCTGAACCCCAAGGACTCCAACGGTCAGTTGGCGCAAGGTTTCAAACCGCGTCACGTCACCATGCTTTCCATTGCCGGCATCATCGGCGCAGGACTTTTCGTTGGCTCAGGCCACGCCATCGCCGCCGCAGGACCTGCGGTGCTGCTCGCTTATCTGTTCTCCGGTCTGCTGGTCGTGCTGGTCATGCGCATGCTCGGCGAAATGGCCGTGGCGCATCCCGACACCGGCTCGTTTTCCACCTACGCCGATCAAGCCATAGGCCGCTGGGCCGGCTTCACCATTGGCTGGCTCTACTGGTGGTTCTGGGTGCTGGTGATTCCCATCGAAGCCTTGGCCGCCGGGCACGTGCTCAATCAGTGGTTTCCCCAAGTCGATGCGTGGTTGTTCGCTTTGCTGTCGATCGTGCTGCTGGTGATCACCAACCTGTTCAGCGTGTCGAAATACGGCGAGTTCGAATTCTGGTTCGCCATGGCCAAGGTCATCGCAATCATCGGTTTCATCGGTCTGGGTTTTGCGGTGCTGATGGGCTGGATTCCCGAACGCGAAGCCAGTGGCTTGAGCACGCTGATGGCCGAGCACGGCGGCTTTGCGCCCAACGGCATGTCGGCGGTGGTCGGCGCTTTCATCACCATCATGTTCAGTTTCATCGGCACCGAAGCGGTGACCATCGCCGCTGCGGAATCGAACAATCCGGCGCAGAACATCGCCAAGGCCACGCGCTCGGTGATCTGGCGCATCGGCATTTTCTATCTGCTGTCGATCTTCGTGGTGATTTCCGTGGTGCCGTGGAATGACCCGCAACTTGCCTCGGTCGGTTCCTACCAGCGCGCACTAGAACTGATGAACATCCCCAACGCTAAATTCCTCGTCGACGTGGTCGTATTGATCGCGGTGGCCAGTTGCATGAACTCGTCGATCTACATTTCCTCGCGCATGCTCTATTCGCTGGGCCGACGCGGCGATGCGCCGCCGGCATTGAAGGTGACTTCGGCGGCCGGCGTGCCACGCGCGGCGGTCATTGCCAGCACGGTGATCGGCGCAGGCGTGACGTTACTCAGCTATTTCGTGCCGGCCGGGCTGTTCCAGTTCCTGCTCGCCAGCTCCGGCGCAATCGCCTTGCTGGTGTATCTGGTGATCGCCATTTCGCAGTTGCGCATGCGCCGCCGACTGGAACGGGAAAAGGTCGAAATGACCTTGCGCATGTGGCTGTTTCCCTGGCTCACCTGGCTGGTTATCGCCTTTATCTGCGCGGCGTTGGCAGTGATGATGATCACCCCTGAACATCGCCTGGAAGTGACTTCGACCATTGGCCTGGCGCTGCTGATCTCGTTCATTGGCCTGGTCACCAGCCGCCAGCACCGGCCGGCGGGCAGGGTGGCGGCTGTTAGCAAAGCCTAAGCAAACAACGCCTTGAGCCCGCGGGAAAACCAGCCGTTCGGGCTTGAAGGCAGATGCTCACGTTGATTGAATGAGCCCGTCAACGCGCAGGTTTCACCGGCGAGTGAACCCATCAGTTGCGGCAGTAAAAAACTGCGTTCGCATTCACTGGCGGACAGTCCGGTTTTCTCTTGCGGCCAAACGACGTTGGTTTCTGCATACGGCTTCATGGCGCACCTCCTCATGATTCAAACGTCCAGCACCAGGGTTTCGCTGCCCTGCGCCGGGGCGGCGCAGCAGATCAGCACTTCGTCGTCCGCCAGGCGCATGGCCGGCGGGGTGAGGTAATGCACCTGGCCGCTGGTAAGGCGGGTTTTGCAGGTGCCGCAGGAACCGCCGCGACAGCTGAACTCCGGATTCAAGCCACGTGCCTCGGCCAGTTCCAGCAAGGTGCCGCTGCCCGGTTCCCAGCGTGCTTCCTTGCCGGACGTGGCGAACAGCACCTTGACCGGCTCTTCCGCGACCGGTACTTGTGGCGGCGCCGGGGTACTGATTTCGACATCGCGGATCAGCGTCGACGGGCCGAAGGTTTCGGCGTGGATGCGATCATCGGGAATACGCATTTTGCGCAAGCCGTCGTACAGCGCCTGAGTGAAGCTGCCCGGGCCGCACAGGTAGAAATCGTAGTCATCCAGCGGCAGCAGGCTTTTCAGCAAGGCGATGTCGATGCGCCCGGCGTGATCGTAACCCTGCGCTGTTGCGTCCAGCGGCGGCTGGCTGACCACGCGCAGCACCTTGACCTTGTCACCGGCGCGTGCAGCCAAGGCGTCGATTTCATCGCGAAAGGCCAGATCCTCGACGGTGCGACTGCTTTGCACCACCCAGGTCGGGCGCATGCGGCTGATACGTTTGCCCTGATAGACCACCTCGCGCAGCATCGACAGCAACGGCGTCACCCCAACCCCTGCGGCCAACAGCACCAGTGGCCGGCGTTCGGTGGCGTCGACGGTGAAATCGCCTTGCGGCGCGCGGGCTTCGATCAAGTCCAATGCCTGCACCCGATCATGCAGATGCGAAGACACCGAGCCATCGCGTTTGACGCTGATGCGCAGGAACTCGTCCGACGGCGCGCTGGACACGCTGTAGGTGCGGATCGACGCGGCATCCTGGCCGTCGAGCAAGACCTTGATCGGCAAGTGCTGGCCCGGTTCGAAGCGCGGCAGGCCGAAGCCGTCGTTGGCTTGCAGGTAAAAAGAACGGATCTGCGGACTCTCATCGACCACCCGCGTGACGTGCAGCGCGCGCCATTGGTTGCGCAGCGCCTCGGCCTGCAGACGCTCGCGGGTCTGTTCCCAGCTGCCGGTCATTTGCGAGTTGGGCGAATCGCCTTCCGGCTGCTCGGCCCAGCGCAGTGGCAGCGCGGCCTGACGGTAAACGATGCGCTGCGGTTTGAAGCGCCACAGGCGCTCGGCGCCCTGGAACGCGGCGATTTGCGGATCGTCGAGCAGCACTTCTGCGCTGCCGGTCATCTGCAACAGATCGCCGCTTTCGAAATCGATAAAGGTCAGCCCGGCGCGCGGGTTGAGCAGGATGTTGCCCAAGGTGTTGAAGAACAGATTGCCGGAGAAATCCGGGATGGTCAGGGTGCCGTCCTCGTCCATGTGCACGAAGCCGGATTTTCCACCGCGATGGGACACGTCGACTTGGCGCTCGCCGTCGCGCACCACGTAAGTGGCCACGTAGAACGAGTCGGCGGCGGTGATCATGTCGCGCACCAAGGGTTCGCTGATCGGCAAGTCGAGCGCGTTGTCGGTGGTCTCATCGACGAACGCGTAGTGGCGCAGATTGATGTAGCGCGGGCAGTTGCCGTAAGCCTGGGTCACGCTGATCTCGAGGCTGTTGTCCTCGCGGCGGCTGATATTGCCGTTCATGCGATTGCGCCGACGGGTGTGCAGCTCGATGCCGAGCATGCCGATCGCATCGCCGGGTTGCAGGCCTTGATTGGCCGGGTCGTTGGGCTGCGCGTCGAGTTTGATCTTCAGAACCTGTGGTGACGGCGAATCCATGAACCCCGGTTGACCGGTGCGCAGCGTTGCCCACGGATCGCCCTGGCTGTCGACGGCGCCGAGCACGACGAAGGGCAGTTGCGCATAGAACTCGCGGTGCTGGTCCGGCATCCAGTCGCGGGCCAGTTGCCGCTGGCCGACACCGACCATCATCTCCACCGCGCCGACGGCACGTTGCAGGGTCAGCTCACCTTCATGCCAGGGCGAGGGCTGCGGTTTCGACGCTGTGTCCATTTCGATTCTCCTCGGGTACAAACGGGCCGGTGAGCCGCCTGGGGCTGAAGCTCAAGTTGGGCTCATGTTCGCCCCCGGCTGGTTGCGAGGGAATGGCCAGAAACTGCAATCCACTGTTTCACTCGGTGAAATGATCCCTGCGCGCGCCTAAGGAGGCGGGTGATTATTTCACTGGCTGAAATGCTCGATTGTATTTGCTGAGGATTCCGCGATTTGCGGCAGGGGAGCAGGATGAGACCCATCGACACGATCAGCGGGTCGACCTCAAATAATCCAGGAGCACGTCATGTCTCAGTCAGCCGTCAAACTGTACCGCCATCCGTTGTCCGGCCACTCGCATCGCGTCGAGTTGATGTTGTCCCTGCTGGATGTGCCGACCGAACTGCTGTTCGTCGACCTGATGAAGGGCGCACACAAAACCCCTGAATTCCTCGCCCTCAACCGTTTCGGCCAGGTGCCGGTGATTGACGACAACGGTACGGTGCTCGCTGATTCCAACGGCATTCTGGTTTATCTGGCGAGCAAATACGGCAACGGCCAGTGGCTGCCGAGCGATCCGGTCGAACAAGCCAAGGTGCAGCGCTGGTTATCGGTGGCTGCCGGGCAGATCAGCTCCGGCCCGGCCACGGCGCGCTTGATCACGGTTTTCGGCGCCGGTTACGACGCAGCTGATGCGATCAAGCGTTCCCATGCGTTGTTGCAGGTGATGGAAGACGAGTTGGCCAACAGCGCATTCCTTGCCGGCGATAAGGCAACCGTTGCCGATGTGGCCGCCTACACTTACGTCGCCCACGCACCGGAAGGCAATGTCTCGCTGGAGGATTACCCGAATGTGCGGGCGTGGCTGGCGCGGGTCGAGGCGCTGCCGAAATTCGTCGGCATGCAGCGTACAGCGGTGGGCCTGCAAACAGCTTGATTCACAACGATGCACATATCCTGTGGGAGCGAGCCTGCTCGCGAAAGCGGTGTGTCATTCAACGGTGATGTTGACTGACAGAATGCCTTCGCGAGCAGGCTCGCTCCCACATGATTTCACTGTGTTTTCGAAGTTTTTTACAGGATCCCGTCTATGGATCGTTTTCAGGAAATGCGCATGTTCCTGGCCGTGGCCGAGGAGGGTGGCTTTGCGGCGGCGGCCCGGCGTTTGAACACCTCGCCCCCCAGCGTCACCCGCGCCATTGCCGCGCTGGAGCAACGCATCGGCACGCGCCTGTTGTCGCGCACCACGCGCAGCCTGCACCTGACCGAAGCCGGGCATCGTTATCTGGACGATTGCCGAAGAATTCTGTGCGACGTCGACGAAGCCGAAGAGGCGGCCGCCGGCAGTTATCGGGTGCCGTGCGGGCACTTGAGCGTGACCGCGTCGGTGTTGTTTGGCGAGCTGTTCATCGCGCCGTTGCTGGCGCAATACGTCGATGCGTTTCCTTCAGTGCATCTGAAGGCGTTGCTGGTCGATCGCGTGGTGAACATGGTGGAAGAGGGTATCGATGTCGCCGTACGCATCGGCCATCTGCACGAAAACAATCAGCATGCAATCAAGGTCGGCGAGGTCCGCCAAGTGATTTGCGGCACGCCGGATTACTTCGCCCGCTATGGCCGACCGCAACATCCGAACGAGCTGAGCCGCGCCAATATCGTCATGTCGTCCGCCAGTCATTTGCTCAGCGATTGGCAATTCGCCCATGCCGATGGCCCGTTGAGCTTTCGCTTCGAACCGCGTCTGGTGGTCACGGCGAATCAGGCGGCGATAAACATCGCCAGTTCCGGTTGGGGCATTACCCGGGTGCTGTCTTATCAAGTCGCCAGCCAGGTTGCGGCCGGTGAACTGGAATTGGTGTTGCAGGCATTTGAGCCGCCGGCGTTACCGGTGCAACTGGTCTATCTGAAACATCCGCGCGTACCGGCGAAGGTGCGCACGTTTGTCGATTTCCTCAGCGAACGTCTACAACATCATCCAGCGCTGAAAGCCGTGAACAGGGTTCACAGCTAAGGCTTCAAGTTTCAATTCAGCGCTGGATCACTTTGCGGCCGCAGCGGTTTCGATCAGGCTGGCGACGGCTTTCGGGTTGGACACCATCACCACGTGCGACGCGCCTTTGACCACGACGGTCTGCTTGGAGTGCGCGCGCTCGGCCATGAACGCCAGGGCTTGCGCCGGGATGTTCTTGTCCTCGTCACCGTAGACGAAGTACGACGGCACGGTTTTCCATGCAGGCTCGGTGGCGGCTTCGTTGAGCGCGGCGACGGTCACCGGGCGCTGGGTCGCGGCCATCAACTTCGCATCTGCCGGGGAAACATCGGCTGCAAACTGCTCATGGAATTTGTCCTGCTGGATGTACAAATCCTTGCCACCATCGGCCAGCTCAACCGGGGCCGACAGGGTCGGGCCAAGGGTGCTGCCGGGGAAACGCCCGGACAATTCGGCTGCGGTTTCACCCTTTTCCGGGGCGAACGCGGCGACGTACACCAGCGCTTTGACATTGGCATTGCCGTAAGCGGCTTCGCTGATCACCGGGCCACCGTAAGAGTGGCCGACCAGCACCACCGGGGTTTTCACGCTGGCCAGCACATCCGCCACCGATTGCGCATCACCCTTGACCGAGCGCAGCGGGTTGGCGGCGGCGATCACCGGGTAGCCATCCTTCTCGAGAATCTTGACCACGCCGTTCCAGCTGCTCGAATCGGCAAAGGCACCGTGCACCAGCACCACGGTAGGTTTGACCGGCGCGGCGAACGCTGCGGTGGCACCAAACATGGCGGCGGTAAGGGCGAGGGTAGCGAAGACTTTGTTCATGGTGATGTCCTGTCGATTGGTTAAGGTAGGAATGGAAGCGACAGTGGTATTTAGCGCGCTAAATGTGTCAGTTGTGTGTGCGCACGGCCGAACTTCGCATGCGTATGTATCTGTGTCCGCAAATGCTACACGCTGATACAAAGCGACCCATCCGCTCAGATCGCGCGGCGGATCTTGCCCGGGGCCTCGCCGTAGGTTTCCTTGAATTTCTTGCTGAATGCAGCTTGCGACTGGTAGCCGACCTGCACGGCAATGTCATTCAGGCCCAGATGCGAATGGCTGAGCAGACTGAACGCCAGCTCCATGCGCAACTGGGTCAGCAGCACCCACGGCGACACGCCAGCGACCCGGGCGAAGGTGCGCATGAACGTTGCACGAGACATGTTCGCGGTGTCGGCCATGGCTTCGATGGTCCACTCGTGCGCCGGGTCGGCCAGTATCGCCTGACAGGTCCGGCCGAGGCGCTGGTCGCCGAGCAGCGCCAGGGTGCTCTTGTCCTGCTCCGCACGGGCCAGGTGCGCACGCAGAATCAAGGTGAACAAGGCTTGGGACAGTGAATCGAGGAGGAACCGCGCGCCCGGCTGTTCGCTGTCGGCTTCGCTGCGCAACAGCGCAATCAGGCCGGTCAGCGGCGCATCCACCGGCAAGCCGTCGTTGGCAATCAACAGGTAATCGGGGAGGGCGGCGAACAGCATCGACGCGCGGTTGTAATGAAAGCCACCGCAGAGCATGTCCAGATCGGCGCTCGCGCCACCCAGCCGATAGATCGGCAACACCCCGCCGGGAATCAGCGTTGGCGACATCGGCGCTACGTTTTTGCCGTCACTGTGCAGCACATGTGGCGTCCCCCGTGGCAACAGCAGAATATCGCCGGCGCGCATTGCCAGGCGTTGTCCGCTGGCCAGTTCAACCCGGCATTCACCTTTAAGCACGATGTGATAGGGCGCCTTGCCCAAGGCTTCCTGTTGATGATCGCGCGCCCAGTCGCCTTGAAACTGGCAACGCAGATCGAGGCTGCCGCGCACGTTGGCCAGGCTGATGAGCTTATCGAGCGAGTTCATTGGCACCCATCACGATGGAAATCCGCAAAGTTGAGACGATTGAGCAAGACGTTGAGCATGACCGACAAAAGCGCGATTCGGTAGCACCGCAGACTGACTCCACTTTCATTGATCTGGAGAAGTCGCATGTTCACCTCAATCAACGCCGGACTACAACAGCTCGGCAAACTCGATCGCCTCGGTATCCCGCTGATGCGCGTGGCCATCGCCATCGTCTTCCTGTGGATCGGCGCGCTGAAATTCGTCCCGTACGAAGCCGACAGCATCACGCCCTTCGTCGCCAACAGCCCGGTGATGTCGTTCTTCTACGAACACCCGCAGGACTACAAGGCGCACCTGACCCATGAGGGCGAGCTGAACGCCGACAAGCGCGCCTGGCAGACCGCGAACAACACCTACGGCTTTTCCACCGGGCTTGGCGTGGTGGAAATCCTCATCGGTCTACTGGTCCTGTCCAACCCGCTTTCCCGCCGCACCGGCCTGCTCGGTGGCGCGCTGGCGTTCGCTACGCCGCTGGTGACCCTGAGCTTTCTGGTCACCACGCCTGAAGCCTGGGTCGCTGCGCTGGGCGATGGTCAGCATGGCTTTCCCTATCTGTCCGGCGCCGGACGCCTGGTGCTCAAAGACGTCCTGATGCTCGCCGGAGCGCTGCCGGTCATGGCCGATTCCGCGCGCCAATTGCTGACTGAACGTCAGGCCTGAATTCCTCATCCTTTATAGAGAGATCACTGCATGAAAACGTTTATTGCTTTGACCCTGGCCATCCTCGCCGGCAACGTGTTCGCCGCCACCGAACCTGCGCAGACCGGCGTGCCACTGGATATCGCCAAGACCATCAGCATCACCGACACCAGCGCCGCCTGCGGAATTGTTCCGGTGGAGGTCGTCTATGAAGACAGCCACGGCCAGCGGCATGTCGCCACGTACAACGTGCTCGGCAATGGCTGCGGTGGCGATTAGCTCAGGTTTGGCCCATAACTGCAGCGGACTCGATTTTCTCAGTCCGCTGCAGCGGTTCCGGAACAGCGATCAACAGCAGCAGGAATGCAGCCGCTGCAACCCCGGCGAGAGTCAGGAATGCCGCGCTGTAACCGGCGGCCTCGACGACAAAACCGGCCAGCCCATTGCTCAGCGCCGCGCCCAGACCAAACGCTGTGGTCAGCGCGCCAAGGCTGACATTGAAATGCCCGGAGCCGAGCGTGAGATCCTTGACCATCACCGGGAACAGCGCGCCGAACAGCCCGGCACCGACGCCGTCGAGCAACTGCACGGCGACCAGCCAGTACGGATCATCCGAGAAGGTGTAGAGCAAGCCACGCAGCGGCAGGATCAGAAAACCCGCCAGCAATAACGGTTTGCGCCCCCAGACATCGGCTTTCGCACCGGCCAGCAGCGCCATCGGCACCATCACCAGTTGCGCGGCGACGATACACGCCGACGTCAGCGGCGTGGCCATGTGCAAGTTGGCTTGGGCGAGTTTCTGGCTCACCAGCGGCAGCATCGCCGCGTTGGCCAAGTGGAACAGCGCGCAGCACAGGGCAAACATCAGCAACGGGCGATTGCTCAGCAGTACCTTGAACCCGGACGGCTGATGGCTTTGATCGCCAGGCTGCAAACCGCGCGCGACGTTGTGATCTATCGCTTCTGCCGAAACGAACAGCACGGCAATCACACTGGCCAGCGCCATGACCGCCATCAGATAAAACACCGCCACCGGACCGAACAGATACGCAAACAAACCGGCCAACAACGCTGCGCACGCGTTGCCGGCGTGGTTGAACGTCTCGTTGCGACCGGTACGCCGGGTGAATGCTCGCGGGCCGGTGATGCCCAGGGTGATCGCGGAAATGGCCGGGGCAAAAATAGATGCTGCCGCCGCGCTCAAGGCTTGGGTCAACGCCACCAGACTGAATGAAGTAATGAACGGCAGCACCAGGCAACTCGCCGTCACCAACAGCGCGGCGATGATGATCAGCGCCCGTTTCGCCCGGCTGCTGTCAACCAGCGCACCAGCGGGCGTCTGCGTGACCAGCGCGGCGATACCGGCGAGAGTCATGACCACACCGATGCTGGCCGGGTCCCAGTGGTGCACGGCGAGCAAGTAGATGGCGAGGTACGGCCCGAGGCCGTCGCGGACATCGGCGAGAAAGAAATTCAGACTGTCCAGCGAGCGGTTGTTGCGGCGATCGAGATGGCTGATCACGTTGGGCAGTCTCTTGAAAGTGAGGTCTGCGAAAATGTATCAACCTCGGCAAACCTAATGACCGAAGCGGCGGGGGATTAGTTGCAGAACGGCGGAGCAGTTGCTGCTCCGCAGATATTCATGAGTCAGGCGTTTGCAGTACTTCGATCCATAACGCGCCTTTGCCGGAGGCCGCTTCACCGACACGCTTCAGCGCGCCATCCTTGCTCACTGCGTACGTGCCGACCTTGGCGCTTTTCTCGCCCGTCACCAGCAGCCAGTGGCCATCGGGGGAGAAGGCGATATTTCGCGGTTGCTGTTCTTGCACCGGGTAGTTATCGAGGAACTTCAGTCCTCCGGTTGCCGGATCCACGGTAAATGCCGAAACGCTGCTGCTGGTGCGCTCACTCATCAGCAGCAGTTTTCCATCCGGCGACATGCGCAGGTCAGCGGCCCAGACGCGCGGGGTCGGGTCGTCTTTCAGGTCGTTGTTGCGCGCATCCCGAACTTCGCCGTGAGCCAGTTGCAAACGTTCGGGAATGCCATTGGCTTCAGCAATTCGGGTCAACGCGCCGCTGGCGTCGTCAATTGAAAACGCAGTCACGGTGCCGCTCATTTCGCCGACGACGTAAAGGAATTTGCCGTTCGGCGAGAACGCCAGGTGCCGGGGGCCGGTTTTATCCGGAACACTGACCGAGCCGCTGCCGATCGGGCTGAGCTCGCCAGTCTTGGCGTCCAGGCGATATTGCAGCACCTTGTCGGTGCCCAGGTTACCGGCGTAGGCAAAGCGATTGCTCGGCTCGGTGCGAATCGAATGGGCATGCAGGCCGGTCGGGTAGCGCAGGATGTTGGCGGAAGGTTGATGATCTTCGCCGATCTTTTGAACGCTGAGGGTATCGGCGCCGTAGGACGCGGCGAGCAGGTAGCGACCTTTTCGATCGGTCGACAGGTAGGCCATGCTCTCTGCCAGGGGCGCTTGGGTAAACTTTGTCAGGTGCCCGCTTTTGGAGTCGATCCGATAGCCCAGAACCTGGAAAGGGTTGACCCGCAACGCTGCAAACAGCACTTTGCCGTCCGGGGTGAGCGCCATGGGATTGACCTGGTCGCCGGCCTGGATTTGTTCAATGAGGGTGAGCGCGCCGTTGCTCTGATCAAGGCGGTATTGCGAGATCAGACCGTCGCCGGGGCTGGAGATGTAAGCGTAGGTAGCGGCGTTGGCCGTCCCGCTCAGAGCTGAAGCGAGCGCAGCGATCAAGAGGGTTCTTTTCATCATTTTCAGCCTTATTGTTGTTGTGATCAGTCATCCTATGAGTGATTGGCTGGGCCATCAATGGCTATTTCGTAGACCTGTAACGTCGCTACGCTTATTTGACGTGCTTGTTCTAGATGATTTTGATCAGCGGAAATGATCGGAGAGGATGGTCGTGATTGAGGTTTGACACATTTCTACATACTCTCCCGTTAGCGTTGTTGTACGACATCCTACCTAATGTGCGCAGTGCAACAACTCTCACAAAAACAATAACGGAGATACCCCTATGACGAGCATGGCTCCACTCGATCATCAGGCCGCCGCAAAACCGCAAAACCTGTTCCTGCGTACGCTGAAACTGCTCGGCCCCGGCATTATCGCCGTGCTGTCGTGGCTCGGTGCGGGCGATCTCATCACGTCTTCAGTGGCCGGTGCGAATTACGGCTACGCGATGATGTGGGTGCTGGCGGTCTCTTTGCTGTTGAGATACCTGATCGTCAACATCATTGCCCGTTTCCAGCTGTGCAATAACCAGGGCATGACCATTCTGCAGGGCTACGCCCAGCTCAACCCGGTGTTTGCCTGGTTCATGCTGGTTTATGCCTTGTTGATGGGGCACTTGATGAACGCCTACATGATCAAGGGGGCAGGGGAGTCGCTGGCGATGCTGTTCAAGATCGATCAGCCATTGCTGTGCTCGGTGGCGGTGGTGCTGGCGGTGTGGATGCTGGTCGGGCGCAACATCTACACGATGATCGAAGGCGTGATGAAGCTGCTGCTGGCGATCATGACCCTGGCGTTCATCGCCCTGGCGGTGATGTCCGGCCCGGATGTCAGCGGCATCATCAAAGGCACCATCGGCTTCAGCATTCCGCCGGACGAAGGCGTGCATGGCGCCTTGCTGGTGGCGGTCTCGGTGATCGGCGCGGTCGCCGGCTCGATCGCCAACTTCGTGCACCCGTATGTCATGCGCCAGAAAGGCTGGACCGGGCCGCAGCACAAGCGCATTCAACGTAACGATCTGCTGTTTGCGGTGTTCGTCGGGATCATCATCAACCTGGCGATCTGGATTGTTGGCGCGGAAATCCTGCGGCCCAACGGTATCGAGGTGAAAACCTTGGGCGATCTGGGCAAGGCGCTGGAAATCTTCTTCGGCCCGATCGGCTGGTACGTGTTCTTCATCGGCGTGTTCGCGACCTTGTTTGCCAGTATTTCAGGCAAGACCACGGCGTTTCCGATGCTGATCACCGATGCCTTCCAGCATGTTCGTCCTGAGCGTCGCGAGAAGTACGGTAAAGAGTTCCATCACGACCCGATGCACAAGTGGTTCATGCTGTTCATCCTCGTCACGCCGCTGATCTGGTCGATGCCGGGCATGCCGGATTTCGTCACCCTGACCATTGGTGTCAGCGCATTGAACATCATTGGTTTGCCGGTGATTTCCCTGGGCTTGCTGATCATGTCCAACCAGAAATCGCTGCTGGACAAGCAGTACCGCAACAACCTGTTTGAAAACATCGCGCTGATGTTTGCTACAGGTCTGGCGCTATGGGTAGCGTTCCAGTTGGGCGTTGATCTGTTTACTTGACGGGAAGCAATCGAGGGGGCAAACGCCCCCTCGAATCGCCGCTTACAACGGCACATCCATTTCGATCCGGCGCCAGGCCGCTTCGGAAAAGCTGTACACCGAAAACGCGATCAGCCCCAAGGCCATCAGCATCAACAGCACGCCGCCTGCCGGCAGATTCTGCAAAGCATCCAGCGCTTCCTTCATGCCGGGTGGATTGGTTGCCTGGTAAACCGAGCCACTGACCGCCATCAACACTGCAATCTCGATAAACACCACGCCTCGGGCGATCAAGCCAAAGCGCGACACCGGGCGCACGTAACGCATCACTTCGTCATCCGCTTCGAAGTACTTCTCGAACGAGGCCTTCCAGCCTTTGATGATGTGGGCGATACCGACACCGAGCGGGATCAGCGCGATCAGGTAGATCAACAGGTTCGAATGCTCGAATGACAGCAGCTGCGCGAGCAGATCCTTGGTCTTGCCATCGCCGGAACCGCCGGAACTCCTGAGGCCACTCACCAACAGACCCAAGGCAAAGAAGGCCAGCGCCGCGTTGACCAGACCGCCGGCGAGCAGACCTGCGCGAATGACCAGGCCTTTGAACTCGGTGCCGTGGTGGTCGACATCGCGGATCGCTTGCAGCGCACGCCAGGCGGCGAAGGCCAGCAGGCCGGCGACCACAACACCGATCAGCACGTAGCCGAAGGGCTGGCTGAGCAATGCTTCAAGGCTTTTGTGACTGTCTTTCGGTTTGGTGGAGTCGTGCGCCGCCAGCAGCGCGAAGATGCCGATGATCAGATACAGAACGCCGCGCGCGGCGTATCCGCCTCGGGCAAGCAGGACAAGTGTGTGTTGAGTGGACATGGGATTTACTTCCAGGGAATCGATGTGAAGCAGACCCGTGGACGGGGCAGGGGTTCGATAAATGCGTCGCCGGTGGGCGACGCGCGCTTTATCAGCCTGCCATTCAGCGCTCGCCTCGCTTCAGCGTCATAACGGCGTGGTCAGCGAAAATGGAATGCGCAGCTCTTCGACCGGCCCTGAATCCCGGCCGCACATTTCGTCGTGCACGCATTGCTGCACCAGCACGCAGGGAAACGCCGGCACGGTTTGCAGCAAGTCGCGCAGGTGAGTGATCGAACGCAGGTGCATTGGCTTGGCCGCGTCATCGAGCAAGGTGAATTGGCCCTGATCCACGCGAATTCTCGCCAGATAAAAACCACCTTCGAGTGACAGCAGCTCCAGTTCGCGAACTTCACTGTTGGCCGCACGTTCGGTGAGGGTTTGCAGATTCATGCTTCACTCCTTGCCTACCAGGGCAGGCGTTCTCCATCGTAGGCGAAGAAATGGCCGCTATCGGCCGGCGTCAGCGTGTCAATCAGACTCAGTAATTGCGCAGCGGCAATGTCTGCCGGGCGGGCGCTCGAGGCTCCGCGAAAAGGTTGCGACAACGGCGAGACCACCGTACCTGGGTGCAGACTGAGCAAGCGGCTCTGCGGTCGAATGCGCGAGAGTTCGATGGCGGCGGTCTTGATCAGCATGTTCAGCGCAGCCTTGGAGGCGCGATAGGCGTACCAGCCGCCCAAACGGTTGTCGCCGATGCTGCCGACTTTCGCCGACAGCATCGCCATCGCGCCTTGAGGCGCAAGCAATGGCAGAAAGTCGCGCAGCAGCAATGCCGGCCCCAGCGTGTTGACTTGAAACACGGCATGCAGCGACTCGGCTTCGATTGCGCTGTAGCTTTTTTCCGGCTTGATCCGGTCACGATGGAGCAGGCCGGCTGCGTGAATGATCAGGTGATAGGGCGCTTCGGCTGCCAGTTCGGCGGCGGCGCTGGCGATCGTTTCGGGCTGCTCGAGGTCGAGCTTCGGCACAGTTTTGCGTCCCAGCGTACGGACGCTGGCGCAGCGTGGAT
The DNA here is from genome assembly GCF_037095675.1 of Pseudomonas sp. CCNWLW23. Classification (NCBI taxonomy): domain Bacteria; kingdom Pseudomonadati; phylum Pseudomonadota; class Gammaproteobacteria; order Pseudomonadales; family Pseudomonadaceae; genus Pseudomonas; species Pseudomonas sp. CCNWLW23. The sequence continues at coordinate 19,906 of NZ_JBAWKM010000006.1, forward strand.
CCTGTTGCAGATGTTGGCAGAACGCCGTGCCGAGGGCGCCACTGGCACCGATCACCAAGGCGCGATAACCGTCGCCGAACGAGGCCAGGGTCAACCCACTGCTCATGGGTTCGCTCCAGCGTTCTGGCGCCGGAAGAACACCGTCACCTGACCGACTTCGAAACCCCACTTGGACATACGGGTGCGGTTGATCAACGTGTCTTCGTCGACCAGGTACATCCAGTCGTCCATGCTCATCTCGTAGGTCGAGTCGTCAACTGGCAGGTTCAGGCGATAACGCCAGTGGAAGGTGTTGCCTGCGATCTGGCCCCGCGCAACCCCGACCACATCGTGCGCGCGACCGCTCCACTGACCATTGCCCCCGGGAGTGAGGGTCCAGACCCGACGTTCACGAGTGCCGTCGCTGTAACGGAAGCGCTCGTCGAGGATCAGGTTTTCACCTTCACGACGGCTGGCAATATCGACCTCAAACCGCTTGACCACTTCGCCGTTGCGCTTCTGAAACATCCCCCAGGCCTTGACGGGCTGACTGAAAAACTGCTCCAGACTCAATGCCGGTTGCTGATCCGCGTAACGAGCAACATCGACACTGCCGCAGCTTGCAATGCTGAGCGCCAGTCCTAACAGCAGCAGAAATCGGGTCATCTTCCTACTCCTTGAGCTTGTACAGTTAACAGGCTGTGTATAGGTCTAGCGCCGGCCGATCAGCTGGAGAAATTCCTGCCGCGTCGTCGAGCTGTCGCGAAAGGCACCGAGCATGACCGAGGAGGTCATGATCGAATTCTGCTTCTCGACGCCGCGCATCATCATGCACATGTGCCTGGCCTCAATAACCACCGCGACACCGGCAGCATCGGTGATCTGCTGGATCGCCTGAGCAATCTGCCGAGTAAGGTTTTCCTGGATCTGCAGGCGCCGCGCGAACATGTCGACCACCCGCGCCACCTTCGAAAGCCCCAACACCCGGCCAGTGGGGATATACGCCACATGCACCTTGCCGATAAACGGCAGCATATGGTGCTCACACAGCGAATAAAGCTCGATGTCGCTGACGATCACCATTTCATCGCTCTGCGACTCGAACAGCGCACCGTTGGTGACGTCTTCCAGGCTCATCGCGTAACCGTTGCACAGGTATTGCATCGCCTTTGCGGCGCGCTGGGGCGTATCCAGCAACCCCTCGCGTTCCGGGTTTTCACCGACGCCAACGAGGATTTCACGGTAATGGCTGGCTAGTAGTGGGCTCATTCGGGTTACTCGTGGCGGTGCGGGTTAAGGACACAGTCGGGTGAAAAGGTTGTACGCATACAGGTTGGCTGTATAGGTTTTATTGAAGATAGGCTGAAAAGGATCAACTGACAACGCATCGGTGGTTTTTTTGTGCGGGTTTGGGATTTCAGGCAGGACAAACCTGGGGTCAGGTTTGGTGAGCGGCTTGCGTGGCGCCGATGTGCGGGCGTCTCAGCTCATAGCTGCCGGTGGCGGATGGCAGCTATCGGCCAGAGCGTACGCCCAGCGAACTTTTTTCAACCCAAAGCGCTCGTCATCATGTTCAAGTATTATTGCGTCGATGCTCGGACTGTTCATAGGTAGGTTGATGCATGGCCAGAAGCGTTAGGCTTCAACAGAAACTTCATTCAAAGTATCTCGTTGAGGTAGCGGGAGAGGTGGTGCTTGATGACTGCCTTGTTGAAAAGCTATGGGCGCTCAACAGAGGTGACAGGTTTGAGTTGAACTCACGCTCCATCGGTTTTGGACCTGTTCAAAAATACCGCTTGGAATACGCGATAACGAGAGGCCCCATTCCTGGGCATTGGCTCTACAAAGAATTTGACCCAAAGGAACTGACATTATTTTTCACGGCAAAAGACTTTGCCGGCATTTGCCATGGCTGGACCTTGTTTGACGAGTGACCATTCACGGTTCGCTGCCTGGGAGGCAGCTTCCGGCCAAAAACAGTCATTCAGGTATGCCGATAAAACCATAATCGGCCATACGTAGATGGATGGAAATTTATTGCCTCAGCGAGCTTGCAAGAGCGAGCCAACCAGCGAGCCTTTGACCTATCGAGTACTCGACACGCTAGCTTGTCTGGACGGGTTTCGAGGTTGTCAGAGTTCATGGGTTGCCATAATCGGATGCACGAGAATCGGCCACGCGAGTGATGAACTCACGTACCCATTTGAAGCCGGCATGCCCATCCGACCGCTCATGCCAGAACAAGCCAATCGCAAAACCTTCCACCGGCAAGGGAGGGGCTACGCACAGCAGTTGCTCGCTGCGACCGTCTACAAGACGACTTGGAACCAGGGCCACACAATCCGACTGCGCGACCAACTCCGGTACGGGAAGGAATGACGACGCTGAATGAACGACGTTACGCCGCAGCCCGCGCGCTACCAAGGCGTGATCCACCGAGGTAGAGAAGCCTCCGCCGCGCAGTGACACCACGACATGTTCCAGCTGCGCGAACTCATCCACGGTCAGGTCCGCGCGCAGGCTTGGATGCCCACGACGCCCGATCAGCACGTAACTCTCATCATAGAGGTGCTGCGAGTGCAGTGCGGGCGGAACCCCGTTCATGTTTATCACGGCCAGATCCACCTCGCCGCGGGTCATCTGCAGCTCCAGCTGTGGTACGTCCAGGATGCGCAGTGCGATGCGGACACCCGGCGCTTCGCGTCGCATGGCGACAACGAGATGTTTGATCAAAACCGCCTGCACGTAATCCGTGCAGGCGATTGATACCGTCAGGCTCGCCGTCGCGGGCTCGAAATTCAGATGAGTAGTGACGGTCGCCCTTACCTGTTCAAGTGCCTGGCGAAGCGGCACGAGCAGCTCCAAGGCTTTGACGGTGGGCGTCATTCCACGCTGCGCGGGGATCAGAAGAGGGTCGTTGAAGACGTCGCGCAGACGGCTCAACTGAGCGCTGACTGCTGGCTGGCTCAAATGCAGACGGGCGGCAGCCCGGGTCACGTTCTGCTCAATGAGAAGGGCCTCCAACGTCACAAGCAGATTTAGATCAAGGCGTCTGGTATCCATCGATCTTATGTTAGCAGCAAAATTTCGCGATTTCACAGATGGCCCGAGCCCCGCGACACTCCTTCGAAATCACAGCGGAGCCGTCCTTCATGTCGAAAAAAGTACTGATCATCTATGCCCATCCCGAGCCTTCGTCGCTAACGCGGCAACTGGTGGATGTGTCTGTTGAATGCTTGACTGCGCAAGGACACGAGGTCCTGCAATCCGATCTATACGCCATGGGCTGGAAAGCGATATTCGACGAGCACGACTTTCCTCAGCGGGCCAACCCTCAGCGGCTCTCGTTCGGAGCAGAGTCCGCCCACGCCTATCGTCATCGCAGCCAAAGCCCTGACGTGGCGGCGGAGCAAGACAAGGTTCTAGCGGCAGACGTAGTCATCTTCCAGTTTCCGCTCTGGTGGTACGGCATGCCTGCCATCATGAAGGGATGGATAGATCGCGTCTGGGCAGCCGGACTCGCCCACGGCTACAAGGACGCTGGCAACGCCTACCGCTATGGTGACGGCGCTTTCAAAGGCAAGCGGGCCATGTTGTCAGTCGCTGTCGGCGGCCCCGCAGATGACTACTCGCCGCGCGGCATCAACGGACCACTCGAGCAATTGCTGTTTCCGATCACGCACGGCTCGCTCTACTTTCCTGGGTTCGATGTGCTGCCGACGTTCGCCATATACGGCACTGGCAACTTGACCGCCGCAGATGCCGTCGCAGCCAAAGAGGCTTGGCGCACCCGACTCGAGGATTTGTTCACAGATGCGCCAATACCTTTCCGGCCCCAAAACGGTGGGGACTACACTCCCCGCAATGAGCTTAAACCGCATGTGGCCGTGGGCCAGAGCGGCATAATGGCGCACGTCGCGTATGCTGAAACAACCCAGCGCAAGCAGCTGAAAACGGAGGAGGTGTCATGAAAACCTTCGTGATTCTGACTCGCCGTGCTGATGGAGCGGCAGAAGACTTCAAGCGGCTGGCGAAACCGGAGGTAGTGCACGTTTGGCAAGGCTTCGCTGACGGTATCGTGCGCGCAGTTCATGGGCTGGCCGATGGTCCCGGTGCCGCGTTTGAACTGGAGTCCGTCACCTTCGAAGAGGCGCGTGATTACATCGAGGCGCTGCCTTACGTCAAAGGGCATCTGCTACACGTGCAGTACTGCGCGCTCAAGCCCTTCTCTGATTACGAGAGACTCGTTTCCTCCTGATGAGCGATCAGCGCAGATCAACTCCCGTTTGCACGGCGCTGCATGCTGCAGCCAGATTTTACGCGCAGCATGCAGCGTCAGGCCGGGACTCGTCTGATGCGAAGAGGGCTGGGACTGGCGGCTTCTGCCGTTTCCGGCCTGTTGCGAAGGCCTGTAATTGACTCATAGCCACGCTTTGACTCCCGCAGCCTGCCTGATTGCAGGTCAAAATTTTACGGAGAATTTACGCAGTCTTTATTGAGGGCATCCGATACTGCGCGGCGCTAATTTGGAACGGTATCGTGATGTCCCTCGCAGCAATTCGGCTTATCGGCTTCATCTTGGGTATTTTTCTGATCACCCTGGCGGTAAGCATGGCTATACCCATGATGACGCTGGTGGTCTATGAGCATAGCGACGATCTGTCGGCCTTTCTCTGGTCGAGTCTGATTACCTTCATCTGTGGTCTGCTGTTGATCGTGCGAGGGCGTCCGGAGACTGGCAATCTTCGGCCCAGGGACATGTACCTGCTGACTACCGCTAGCTGGGTTGTTGTGTGCGCCTTCGCAGCGTTACCCATGGTTTTCATCAGCGATATCAGCTACACCGATGCGTTCTTTGAAACGATGTCGGGCATCACAACCACTGGCTCGACGGTACTCACCGGTCTGGATAGCGCCTCTCCCGGCTTGTTGATCTGGCGTTCCATGCTGCACTGGCTAGGCGGCATCGGTTTTATCGGCATGGCTGTCGCGATTCTTCCGCTCTTGCGAGTCGGCGGCATGCGTCTTTTCCAGACAGAGTCCTCGGACTGGTCGGAGAAAGTGACACCACGTTCTCATGTCGCAGCCAAGTACATTCTTTTGCTCTATCTGGGCCTGACGGGTATCGGCACTTTGGCGCTCTGGCTCGCAGGAATGACCCCATTCGAAGCGATCAACCACGCAATGTCGTTGATCTCTACCGGCGGGTTCTCGACGTCGGATTCCTCCCTCGGGCATTGGGAGCAGCCAGCAATTCACTGGGTGGCGGTAGTCATCATGATTCTGGGCAGTCTGCCATTCACCTTGTACGTCGCAACCTGTCGCGGCAATCGGCGTGCGCTGATCAGGGACCACCAGGTACGCGGGTTTATTGGGTTCCTGCTGGTCACATCGTTGGCGGTAGGTACCTGGCTGTATTTTCACAGCGACTACGGATGGTGGGACGCGTTTCGTATCGTGGCGGTCAATGTGACCTCGGTCGTCACGACCACCGGAATTGCGGTTGGCGACTACACCTTGTGGGGCAGCTTCGCTGTGTTGCTGTTTTTCTATCTGACCTTCGTCGGTGGCTGCTCCGGCTCAACGGCAGGCGGGCTGAAAATCTTCCGTTTTCAGGTGGCTGCCGCGCTTCTGGTCAGCAGCTTGAAGCAGTTGATTCACCCTCGGGCCGTGATTCAGAAAAAATACAACGGCCATCCCATCGACGAGGAGATCGTCCGTTCGCTGCTGACCTTCTCGTTTTTTTTCACCATCACGATTGCCGCCATCGCTTTGGGCCTGGCACTGATCGGGCTTGATTGGATTACCGCTCTGAGCGGTGCCGCTACGGCGGTGTGTAACGTCGGCCCCGGCCTGGGCACAATCATCGGCCCGGCAGGTAATTTCTCGTCACTGCCCGATGCGGCCAAATGGCTACTCACCGTTGGCATGCTGCTAGGCAGGTTAGAGATCCTGACGGTGTTGGTGCTCGTGACCCCGGTTTTCTGGAGATATTGAGCCAGTCATTCGCTGGCAGAGACGCCGATTGTTGCCTGTTTCGGTGAATAGCAGGGCAGTCATGGCTTTACCGCGTGATCATCGTCAGTACGGGGAGCGTCCATCGGTTTCTTCTCCGGTACTGTAAAACTCACTGTCGTACTGGTGATGATCCGGTGCGTCGGGTCGGCCACTTCCAAGAGAACCTTGTGAGGACCGGGCATTAGCCCGACCAGGATAATCGGGTCTTCACTGGTGTGCGCCCACGTACCTTTCCAGTCATCGACGGTCACGTGAAGGTGACCTAAGCGTGGTGATACCTCAGCAGCCACTTTGCCAAATACCGGCATGATCCTGGCGTGCTCTGTTCGAAACTGGATGATGACCACTCCACGAGCGAGCGGCTCGGCAAGCGGCGGGTAGGCAATGAGTCTCGGCGCACTCTCGGATGCCAAGGGCAGTATCGCCGGCGGAGAATCGCTGTCTGCTGCCCCTTGTCCGAGCACGGATGTGCAAAAGAAGACACCCACAGCCAGGGCAAATAGACTTCCGGGAGCGAGTGACATGATCTGTTTCTCCGCGTGATTTCATTCAAGCGTAGATCAACCTGGGTATTGCCCGTAGTTAACGGTGCCCGCGGTAACGCGGGCACCGTTTTCCGTGTGGGGAAAACGCTGACCCGTCTGCTTACCAGTTGTAACTCAGCTTGGCGGTGATCTCGCGGCCCGGGTTGTAGAAGTTCGCGGTGCCGGAGCCGACCACGTGCTGCTCGTCCAGCAGGTTGCTGACGTTCACCGCCAGGTCGGTGCCCTTGGCGATCTTGTAGTTGAAGGCGGCGTCGAACAGGGTAGTGCCATCGCTTTTGCCGGAGTTGGCTGCATCGAAGTAATAAGCGCCGACGTAGCGGGCACCCAGGCCCACGCTGACATCGGTGGCGGGTACGTCGTAGTAACTCCAGAGCGAAGCGGAATGCTTGGGTGCCGTGGCGAACTCGTTGCCCTTCAGGGAACTGCCGTCGTACAACGAACCGCGCAGTACCTCGGACTCCATGTAGGAATAGCCACCGATCAGGCTCAGGTTCTGCGTTACCTGCGCCTTGGCCTCCAGGTCGAGGCCACGCGCGCGCGATTCACCCACTGTCTGCTGCTCGATGATGCCGCTCGGCAGCACCACGGCGATGGTGACGTTTTCCTGGGTCAGGTCATACACCGCGGCGGAGAACAGTGCGTCCATCCCCATCGGCGCATACTTCACGCCCACTTCGTACTGCCTGCCTGTCTGCGGTGTTACGCCAACCTGCGGCGGCGAGACGGATTCGACCATGCTCACGTAGGTTGATACTTCATCGTTGACGATATAGGTCAACGCACCTCGGTAGGAGGTTTCGGAGAAGTTGTCTTTCTCAGTGGATTGCAAGCCTTTGCTGGTCAGGTCCATCGAGTCGTTGCGCACGCCCCCGGTGACGATGAAGCGCTCGTAGAACGACAGGTTCTGCTGAAGGAAGACGGCCTTGGTGGTCGCGTCTCGTTTGTTGACAGCATACGGCGCGATTGAGCGTGGAACGCCAGTAAACACCGGGTTGGCAATGTCGATCGGGGTCGTCAGGGCGTAGATCGAGCTTTCCTTGGTGGTCGAATCGAGGTACTCCACGCCCACCAGGCTGCTGCTGTCGATGTTCTCGAAGCGGGCATCGTATTGCAGCATCAGATTGCCGTTGAACTGGTCAGCTTCGGTGTCGGTGCCAAACAGGTATCGATCAACGGTGGTACCGACACGCGCGGCGCTGTCGCTGAGGTACACGTAGCCGAAATCATCGGTCAACTTGCTGTAACGCAGATTGCTGCGCAGCACGAAACCGTTGTCGAAATCATGGGTGACGTTACCGCTGAGGCTGGTGCGCTCGACATCGTGGAAGTTGTAGCTGGGCTCGCCATAAAACTTGCTGCGGTCGTATTCCCGATCCAGTGGATAGCCGCCGCTGTTGGGCGAACTCTCGGTTTTCAGGTAGTCCAGAATCATCGTGGCGGACGTGTAATCCGTCGGTGCCCAGGTGAGGCCACCCATAAACAACTGGTTGTCGTCCTGCGAATGATCGTACTCGCGATCGCTGTTCTGGCCTTTGGCAGTAAAGCGGCCGGCCAAGGTTTTCTCGTCGTTCAGCGCATCGCCGACATCGATGCCTGTCTCGACATGGTCAAACGAACCGTAGGTCACATAGCCTTGGCCAAACTTCTCGAAGCGCGGCTGTTTGGTCACGAAATTTACCGAACCGCCCGGGTCCGCAGGGCCAAACAGGGTGGAGTTGGCGCCACGCAGAATCTCGATGCGCTCATAGGCGAACGGATCTTCGCGTACGCCGCGCATCGAGCTGAGGGTCAAGCCGTCACGGTAGGTGGTGGCCTGGAAGCCGCGGATCTGGAAATAGTCGTTGCGATCATCCGTACCATAAAAGTCACTGACCACGCCCGGCGTATATTGCAGCGCTTCTTCCGTGGTGCTGACGCTGCGTTGCTGCATTTCCTTGTTGGTCACCACCGACACCGATGCCGGTGTATTGAGAATGCTGGTGGCCACCTTGCCGCCCACCCAGAGCTCCTTGGCAACCACCGAGTTGGCGTCGTCGTCGGCACTGACCCGGACCTTGGCATTGATGATGAGCGGGGCGAGGCGGTAGTCCTCGACGGCCGTTGCGTCGAGTTCCAGCGGGCCGGCGGTTTTTGCTTGAGGGGTCAGCAGGTAAGCATTCGGGCCTTGCTGTTCGACCTGCAATTCGCTTCCCTGGAGCAACGATGACAGCGCTGCCGATGTATCGAGCGAGCCATTCACGCCAGCCGTGGTGCGGTTCGCCACACTCGAGGCGTCGAAGGAAAGACTGATGCCAGCCTCGCGCGCAAAGCGGTCAAGCGCTGGCGCCAGTGGCCCGGGGGCGATATTCCACTGTTTGACTTGATTGCTGTGATCAGCGCCCGAGGTTTGCGCCAGCGATGGTAATGCGTAGCTGCTCACGATCAAACCCAGGATCGCACCGTGCATGGCACGACTTAATGGATGGCGCTTTGAAACCGGGGACGAACTCATTTTCTCGCTCCAAGAAAGGACATCGGCAGACTGGCCTGTATTCCGGCCTTCCTTAGAGGTCGAACGAGAATGAGAAACCACCTCATTATTTTTCAGGTAGCAAAAAATATTTGGGTGGAGTCAGGTGGCAGCGGTTACGGTGACCCAATAACGGGTTCGGTAATCAATGTGCAGGCGCAGTGACTGCGCGATCAATGCCAGGACCCGATCGTTGTCGGCGAGCTGGAAGGTGCCGGAAACGCGTCGATCAGCGACCTCTTCGGCGCAGCGCAGGACTCCTGGGCGATAACGCGACAACTCTGCGATGAAGTCACCAAGGCGCATATGGTTCGCACTGATCACACCGTCACCCCAACCCCATAGATCAAGGCCGATGTCCCTGAACGTTCGGGCGTCACTTGAGGTGAACAGCAGTTGGTTTCCTGCCAGAACGTTGCGGCTCGCAGGCGTGTGGCTGGAGCCGGGGAAAACCGTGACTGATCCCTCCTGAGCTGCGACCAGAGTGCCGTCGTCACGCTCGCGGACCAGAAAGCGCGAGCTGTGGGCTCGCATGATCCCGTCGCGTGATTGCACCCACAACGGTCGCGCTTGCGGCGAGTGTTGATCCGCACCGACATTCACGATGATTTCACCACGGCGCAGGATGATCAGGCGCCGCTGGGCGTCGAAATCGCTGTCGACGGCGCTATCGCTATTGAGCTGGATAAGGCTGCCATCATCGAGTTGGAAACGTCGTTGCTCGCCGGTGCTGCTGCGCTGCTGTGCAAGCATGGAGGGCAGGGGGGTGTAGTCGCGGCCGAGCCAGGCTGCCGTGCCGACCGTCGCCAATACGCCCAGTAGCTTCAGGCTTTCCCGCCGGCGCATTCCCTGCTGGGCGGCCTTAAGGGTTTGTCGAGCCAGTTGAGCTGGCACGCCTTCGAATTCATCGCCAAGCGTTTCCACACGCTGCCACGCCAATCCATGCTCCGGGCGCTGCTGCAGCCAGTGCTCAAACGTGCGCTGTGTCTGTTCATCGGCTTGATTGAAGCGAAGGCGCACCAGCCATTGGATCGCCTGCTCGACAATGGCCGGATCCAGCGCCTCGGGCTCAGGCCTCGACATAACGCAAGCGATAGCAGTGTTGCAGGGCCGTGGCCAGGTCGCGCTCCACCGTCGCGCGGGAAACACCGAGCTTTTCGGCGATTTGTGCGCAGGTCAGACCGTCGAGTCGGGCAAATAAAAACGCCTGGCGTACTCTTGGTTTAAGCGAGTCAAGCAGACGGTCTATGCGCTCGAGCGCATCAAGAATCATCAGCCGGCTTTCTTCCGATGGAACCTCGTGTTGCGGCAGCAAGGTGATGCTTTCCAGGTAGGCACGTTCGAGTTCGCGACGACGATACTGATCAATCATCAGACCGCGGGCAATGCTGCTCAAATAGGCGCGTGGCTCGCGCAGAGCGCCGGACTGATGGCGGTGTTTGAGCACACGCACAAAGGTGTCCTGCGCCAGATCTGCGGCGTTATCGCGACAGCCAATGCGACGGACCAGCCAGCCCTGTAACCACGAGAAGTGGGTGCGATAGAGCAGCCCTGGATCTGCAGTACCTAGTGTTTCGTCGCTACGCATCGGCATCCCGGGACATACATGATTGATAATGAATCGCATTCTACTCAGGCGATTGATCTTAGGCAAACATGCGCAGCTCAGCGCCTGCATGCAGGCGAATGGCATGGCTGTGCAGGAACTACGAGTGGAAGATGCGTCCGGCAATTGGATCGATTTAACGCTCGCCGTCCCGAGTGGCTTGCCTTCTAAAGGGAGTGGACGTTGACCGGGCTCACATCTGCAAACCAATCGACCAGGATGTCCGTCAGCACCCGTATCTTTCGCGCAGGGTGCTGGCTTTGGGGGCGAACAATGTAAATACCCGCCGGAACAGGGGGATATCTGTGCATGACGGACACCAATGCGCCAGATTTGATGTGCTCGTCGATGACGCTGTCAGAAAGGTACCCAAGACCCAGACCTGCAACGGCTGCCGCGGCGAGCGCGACAGGATTGTCAGCCTTGAAGCGCCCTTGGGGATTAACCATGATGGACTTTTGGCCATCCATAAACCGCCAGGTTTCCGCACCTTGCATAAGAGATTCATGCGCAAGAATCTCGTGGGGAGCCTCTGGCGCTCCATGTGTACTCACATAGCCTGGGCTTGCCACGAGTTTGCCGTGAATGCTGCCCACACGCTTTGCGATGAAATTGGAGCTCTGTAAATGGCCGACCCGAATAGCACAATCGAAGCCCTCGCCAATCAGATCGACGATACGATCGCTGTAACTTGCATGAATGTGCAGGAGAGGGTGGCGTCGCCCCATTTCAGCAAGCACGGGGGCAATATGTGTCGGGCCGTACGAGATCGGTGCTGCGATCCGGAAGCGGCCTCGAAGGTCTCCATCTGGAACAATGGCGTCCCTGGCCGCGTCAAACTCAGCGACGATCCGCGCCGCATACTCTCGCAAGGCGGCTCCCGCTTCGGTGACAGCAGCACCACGGGTTGTCCTGGCCAATAGCTGCACACCCAGTTGGGTTTCCAGCTTCAGAAGCCTGCGGCTTATTATCGATTTCGCAACACCCAGTCGCCGGGCCGCCGACGAAACACCACCCGCGTCGGCTACCTCGACGAAGGTTCGAAGATCATCAATATCCAATGCTTCCTGCCTCTGCAAATGGCCATTAGTGCGTTTCAACCCCTGACCAACAGTCCATGGCAGGCGTCCACTGCAGACAGCTGCCTGAGCGTTAGTCAAGCGATCGCACCGCCGTCCACGGTCAGGATGGCGCCAGTGATCAGGCTCGCGGCAGGACTGGCCAGATAGACCACCGCACTCGCAACCTCGCGAGGCTCGCCAAAACGTCCCAAGGACGACAGGCTCCGCTGAAAGTCGCCGGCGGGGCCGTCGGCTGGATTTGCGTCGGTGTCGACCGATCCCGGCTGAACAAGATTAACGGTTATGCCGGTGGGGCCGAGTTCACGCGACAAACCCCGGGTGAATGCGAGCAACGCCGACTTGGACATTGCATAGGCTGTTACACCCGCAAAGGGCACCCGCTCTGCCAGTCCCGAGCCAATTGTGATGATTCTTCCGCCAGCGGGCAGATGCGGGATGACCGCCTTTGCGAACAGGACGGGGCCTCGCACGTTGATATCCATCAGTGCTTGATAGTCGTCTACATCAATGTCGGCGATCATTCCGTTCAAGCCGATAGCCGCGCTATTGACGAGAATATCGAGGCCGCCCAGCGTCGAGATGGCCTGCGCGACTGCGCATTCAATGGCTTGCGGGTTGGCACTGTCGGCTTGAATCGCGATAGCACGACGCCCTTTATCAGCGATGAATTTGGCCACTGCCTCAGCTTTTTCCGTCGACTGCTGGTAGGTGAACGCAACATCGGCGCCATTCTCTGCCAGTGCCACTGCGATAGCGGCGCCGATCCCGCGAGCTCCTCCCGTCACCAACGCACGTTTTCCTTCCAAATCGATCATTACTCACCTGTCTGGCATGCAGTTATTTGGCCGCGCGCATTCACCAGGGATGGTGCAAGCGTGCCGATACGGGGGCGGATATTAGGGATCCAGTTCCTTGGTTTGTAGTCTCGTGGGTTGTATTACTGTGTCGCACAAATCGGAACATCCAACCGGGTGTTGGCGTTATTCGCGAGTGAGGAATGAAACTTTGGAGAAATATTCGGGTGCGCTGATCAGGACTCGACGTATTAGCCGCGATAGCTCTGATGGATCAATAAGTAAGCCTGGTATCCATACTTTGCTTTCAGGACTCACTCGAAGGGAGCTTGCAATCGGGTCTTTCAGCTCTGTGGCGACTCAGGAATACGTGCCGCCTGGTCGCAGTATTCAAGCAGCAATTCGGTGAGCACCCTTATCTTTCGCGCAGGGTGCTGGCCTGGCGGTCGAACTACATAAGCGCCTGCTGGAGGCGGCGGATAATCCGTCATGATCGCTACAAGTGCGCCGCTCGCCAAATGCTCATGCGTGACCCAGTCAGGTAACCAGGCAATGCCGATGCCGGCCAAAGCTGCGGCCAGCAATGCGGTGCCATTGTCGGCTTCGAACGTTCCCTGCGGGCGCACCGTAACCATCGTGTCACCATCCATGAATGACCACGATTCATTGCCTTGCATCAGTGCTTGGTGGCTGACGACTTCGTCGGGTGTTTCGGGCGCTCCATGCGCCTTGATATAGACGGGGCTTGCCACCAATTGGCCAAAGATCGGTCCGATACACCGGGCGATCATGTTGGAATCGGGCAGGTAGCCCACCCGTATCGCGCAGTCATACCCCTCGGCGATGAGGTCAACGAAACGATCGGTGTAGTTCGTTTGCACATGAAGCTGTGGGTGACGCCTGGCCATCTCCGCGAGGATCGGCGCGAAATGTATTGGCCCCAAAGTCAGGGGCGCGGCGATCCGCAGGCGGCCACAAAGCTCGCCGGAAGGCAAGATCGCATCGCGTGCCGACTCGGCCTCAGCGCATATTCTGGCGGCGTAGTCGCGGAAGGTCGCCCCAGCTTCGGTAAGGGCCGCACCGCGGGTCGTACGCGCCATCAGTTGCACGCCCAGCTCTGCTTCCAGGCGGGCAAGCCGGCGACTGACGATAGATTTCGACGTGCCCAGGCGCGTTGCCGCACGGGAAATGCCGCCGGCATCGGCCACTTCTACAAAGGTTTCAAGCTCTTCTATATCCATTTCCACGTTCCTTTTTTTGTCACGCAGCTACGCACGGAATGCGACTACCAGAACGTACATCTGAACTGCACATTACGGAGTTCGCGCCTTGGCGCCAATAGCGGTTCCCGGGGACGTCCTGATCTGTGCGTACATGGGGCCACTTTTCGAGCGGCCGGCAGTGCGTGCGAGTGTCGACAAGCTGCTACAAGATGTATTGCGGGGGCGTATACGGGTTGTCATTGAACGGGCCTTTACCCTATCGCAGGCTGCTGCGCATGACTTCGCGGAGCGAAGCAAACCGCTGGGGCGCGTCGTCATGAAGCCGTGAAGCCATCGCCAGAGAATGGCAGCAAAAACCGTGGCGTTCCTCATTCCGCGACACAGTTAGTCATTCGCTGCTACTACCCGAAGGTTTGAGGGCGCTGCACAGTGCATGAGGCATCGCCGCTCATAAGGCGCGCTGCACGGAAACTGATCCCGCAAATAAACGTGCCAACCCACGGCAACAAGAGGATGGATTAATGGCTTTTCGTAACGGTCTTGCTTCGCTTCTTCGTCCAGAAGACTCCGTACTTGTGTTGATCGACCACCAGCCTTTTCAACTCACCAATCTCAATAGCCACGATCCGCACGCAGCGGTCAACTGTGCGACAGCATTGGCGAAGGCTGCGAAGGCGTTTAACGTCCCGACCATTCTGACCAGTGTGATTGCCGAGCGTGGCGGTTGGATCTTTCCGCAAATCACCGACGTTTTCCCCGGTCAGGAGGTGATTGACCGAACGCTCATCAATACTTGGGAAGACAAGAAAGTAGTGGACGCGGTCAAGGCAACAGGCCGCAAGCAATTGGTCCTGGCTGGCCTGTGGACTGAGGTCTGCGTCGCCATGCCAGCGATTCAAGCACTAGGCGAGGGCTGGGACGTTACCGTGGTCACCGACGCGTGCGGTGGCGTTTCGGTCGAAGCCCATCAAGTCGCCATCCAACGCATGGTCGGCGCCGGGGCAAATGTCATGACTTGGTTGGCAGTCATGGCTGAATGGCAACGCGACTGGGCACGCCTCGATACGGCAGGCGCTGTAACCGATGTGCTTCTCCAGCATGCTGCAGGTAGCGGCATTGCTTATCTGTGGGAGCAGCAATTGCTCGACACGCCGGTACCCGCTGAAGGTTGATCAGCACGGGAGTGAGGGGCCAGTGAAGTACCGCTTTGCCAGGGAGGCGCCCCATTCCCGCGTTCATCGACGGCCGATACTGAAGGCGTGCATTCGCAATCTGCTGGGATATTGCGAATGACCAATACCTAGTCCAACACAGCACATGGCCGGCTCGGGCCAGATCACCAACATTAAGCCTGGCTGACTTTGGCGCTTGGTAACTGCCTTCATCTGCCCGCGAAGCCCGTGCACCGTCATGTCTTTGCATCGGGAGGCCCGCTGGCTCTGCGTAGCAATGCACTAAAATCCCTTCATATCGCGATCGATTGTTTCGGTGCTTTCACTCGGCGCCACAGCTTGATCAAGACCGCTCAAAACAATAATCGAGGTCTCTCTCAATGGCTGTCAGTTACAACCCTGAGCTCCACTATTCCGGCTTTCACGACCTGAGCGACCAGGTTCGTTTTCAAAGCACGGAAGGCAAGATCTGGTTTGGCGAGCAGCGCATGTTGTTGATGCAGGTATCGGCGATGGCTAATTTTCGCCGTGAACTCATCAATAGCCTCGGCGTCGACCGCGCCAAGGGGTTCTTCTTGCGCCTTGGCTACCAGTCTGGACTCAAGGATGCGGAAATGGCCCGCAAGCTCAGACCAGATAGTCCGCAGTTGCAGATGTTTCTGGTCGGCCCGCAACTGCATTCCCTCAAAGGTATGGTCAATGCGAAACCCATTCAGTTAGAGCTGGATCAGGAGAGCGGCCATTTTTATTGCGAGCTCGAATGGATTGACTCCTTTGAGGTCGAGACTTGCCTGACTGAAGTCGGCCTGATGGAGGAACCAGTCTGTTGGTCTTTGTTGGGCTACGCCTGTGCGTACAGTTCTTCATTCATGAAACGCGAAATCATCATCCAAGAAACGACCTGTCGCGGATGCGGGGATGAGCGCTGCATCATTATTGGTAAACCTGCCGAGGAATGGGAGAACGCCGCAGAATTCAGACAGTACTTTCAAGCCGACCCAATCATCGAGGAGCTGTATGAACTGCAATCACAGATCAGCTCTCTGCGTAGAAGCCTGGAGAAGCAGGAAGCTCAATTCTATGGAGTAGGGCGCTCGCCTGCCTATTTGAAGGTATGCAAGATGATCGACAAGGCTGCCAAAGGAAAAATTTCCGTCCTGCTGCTCGGAGAAACTGGCGTCGGCAAGGAGGTCATCGCACGGAGCGTGCATCTGCGCAGTGATCGCGCCGAGCAAGCGTTTGTCGCAGTGAACTGCGCTGCCATTCCTCAGGACCTGATTGAAGCCGAATTGTTTGGTGTTGAGAAAGGCGCTTTTACCGGCGCCAATCAAACCCGCCCAGGACGCTTTGAACGGGCCAACGGAGGGACGATTTTTCTAGACGAGGTGGTGGAGCTGACGCCCAGAGCGCAGGCGACATTACTTCGGGTACTGCAAGAGGGTGAACTGGAACGGGTGGGCGATTCCCGAACCCGCAAGATCAACGTGCGAGTCATCGCTGCTACCAATGAAAGCCTCGCCGACGCCGTCGAAGCGGGCCGGTTTCGCGCCGATCTTTATTACCGCTTGAATGTGTTTCCGGTGCAGATTCCCCCACTGCGCGAGCGACTTGAAGATCTGCCACTGCTGGCCGAGCACTTTATAAGCAAATTTCACTTGCAATATCACAAGCGAACGCTGGGTTTATCAGACAAAGCTCTTGAATTGTGTCGCCGCTACGCCTGGCCGGGGAATATTCGCGAATTGGAAAATACGATTGAGCGTGGCGTCATCCTGACCGACAGCAACGAGACCATAGGCCAGGATGCACTCTTTGCAGTCTTCCCAAAAACAGACGATTCGCACGGTGATCGTCTCAACTCTGATGGCGCGTTAGTTCAGGCTGGCGGTGAAGAACCTTGTCCCGATTGGGTTACGCAGATCTTTGATAAAAACATCAGCCTGGATGCTGTGGAAGAACGGCTGATGCGCCGCGCCATGGAGCTTTCACACCAAAACGTCTCGCAAGCCGCTCGCATGCTCGGCTTGACCCGGCCGGCACTGGCCTATCGCCTGAAGAAAAGCGGCTTGTTGCATGACGAGAGTCTTGAGTGACTTTGCGTGGCCGCCTGGCGGTTCACCGTGGACCACGCTCGAGCTGGATTGATCAAATCAACAAAACCTCGCCGAGACTTCATCAAATGATCAAACAAGCCCTTCGATAAACTCCGAGCCCGATACTCGCGACATCACATTAAGTTATATGTCATTGATAAATATCGATTTATATAAGTTTTATAAAATTGGCATAGCCCTTGCTCCAGTACCAATTGTCGCTTTTCGACGCGTAGCAATTTGCAACATGGGTTGGATGACCGCGAATCGCAAAATCGTACTCATAAATGGAGAGTTCATGAATACTCGAAGCATCAAATTGATCACTGCAGCAATGGCGCTCGCCTCATGGTTAGTAACAATCACTCCAGCGTCGGCGCAGTCAGCTACTGAAGCGCAATCTGCTGCTTCACTAGCGGTTGTCGTGGAATTCCTGGCCAATACCGCACCCGATAAAGTCGAAGCCGCGGCAATGAGGTTGGCAGCTCCAGACGCCACCTATGTTTCTCTAAACTTTGACAATCCAGAACTCAGAAAAATCATGCCGTGGACCGGCACAAACAAAGGTCCCAAAGCCTTTAGCTCTTTGTTTTTGCAGGTCTCAAACTACTGGAAAATCGAAGACTTTACGATTACTACCAAAATCGCTTCCGGCGAAGATGTCGCGATTTTCGGTAAGTTCACCTACCGCTCCGTGGCGGTCGGACATCTGTTCACATCACCGTTTTCCATCCATGCGAAAGTTCAGGATGGAAAGATGACCTATTTCCAGTTCATGGAAGATACCTACGCGTCTGCCAGTTCGTTCCGGCAGTCCGGTTCATGGACCGTGAAGACATCCAAAGATGCACTTCCCTTCAAGGTGGGAGCGAATTAGCCGCAGATGATGTGCACTTGCAAAAGCAGCTTGGCAAGCGTTTTTCGGGCATTTAACTGAACCCCGCGAACGCGGCTGAACAATGCTGCATTCGTAAATTCAAGGGGCTTTTCGGCACCCCTGAACTCGTCCGGAAAGTGGCTTTTAGCCCTACCAGGACGGGTAGCGTTCTGCTTGCGCAGCCACGCATAACGCCGCTTTCGTATTGCTCTACTTACCAAAGGAAATCCGCCATGTCCAACAAGTACTTAGAAATACTGACCCCGCAAAACAGCCAAGTGATTTTCATCGACCACCAGCCCCAAATGGCCTTTGGTGTGCAGTCGATAGATCGGCAGGTGCTGAAAAATAATGTCGTGGGGTTGGCCAAGGCTGCCAAAGCGTTCGGCATACCTACCACCATCACGACTGTGGAAACCGAGGGTTTCTCTGGCAATACATACCCTGAGTTGCTAGCGGTATATCCGCAGAACAAAATCCTCGAACGTACTTCAATGAACTCCTGGGATGACCAAAACGTTCGTGATGCCCTGGCAGAGTCCGCCATTGCCGGCCGTAAGAAGATCGTCGTATCCGGCCTGTGGACCGAGGTCTGCAACACGACCTTCGCACTGTCCTGCCTGCGCGATACAGACTATGAAATCTATATGGTTGCCGACGCCTCGGGTGGCACCTCGATCGACGCGCACAACTACGCCATGGACCGCATGATTCAGGCCGGTGTCGTACCGGTTACCTGGCAGCAGGTGCTGCTCGAATGGCAGCGGGATTGGGCGCGCAAGGAGACCTATGAAGCCGTCATGGGGATCGTGCAGGAACATTCCGGCGCCTACGGGATGGGTGTGGATTATGCCTACACCATGGTGCATAAGGCGCCTGAGCGGGTGCAACACGGCGAGCACATCGGTCCAAACCCTGCTAAATAAATCCGTTATGCAAGAGCTGTCGCGCAGCGCTGACGCGATAGCTCCACCCATCGGCGTTATTGTCCAAAACACGAGGTGGAGCATGAGGATGTATGCAGTCTAAAACGTCCAGTCAGACGTGAGTAACCGGTTCTCAAGGTTCGCTATTCCCTGAAGGCCCTGGAAACGGGCTTTATATCTGTGAGGCCTCTACCTATGACATCGCGCCGAAAACTTCTCCAGGCCGCCTCCACCTTAGCGTTAGGGGGTGTCTTTGGACGCAGCGCTTTTTCCGAAACTCTAAGTAGGGAAGGGCCGAATATGACCGATTCCATTCCGGACATCATTTTCCACAATGGCGAGATCACTACACTGGATCGCGCCAACCCAGTCGCCCACGCCGTTGCAATCAAAGACGGCAAGTTTCTGGCTGTAGGGTCAGACCAGGAAGTCATGGCGCTGGCTGGCTCAGCCACAAAAGTTGTCGATCTCAAGCGCCGTTGTGTGCTCCCTGGCTTAGTCGATAACCATACCCACATGGTCCGCGGCGGCCTTAACTACAATCTGGAATTGCGCTGGGACGGTGTGCGTTCACTGGCTGACGCCATGGACATGCTCAAGCGCCAAGTGGCTAACACACCAGCACCGCAGTGGGTTCGCGTGGTAGGTGGCTTCACTGAACACCAGTTCGTTGAAAAGCGCTTGCCAACCATAGCCGAGATCAATGCGATCGCGCCCGATACACCTGTATTTCTTCTGCATCTCTATGACCGGGCCTTGCTCAATGGTGCGGCCTTGCGCGCGGTCGGCTACACCCGAGATACCCCCGAGCCACCAGGCGGGAAAATTTACCGCGATGCCAATGGTGCGCCTACGGGCCTGCTGTTGGCCACGCCCAACGCGACGATCCTTTACGCCACGTTGGCCAAGGGACCGAAGTTGCCCTTCGACTATCAGGTCAACTCCACTCGCCATTTCATGCGCGAGCTCAATCGCTTGGGTGTGACAGGGGTTATTGATGCGGGCGGCGGTTTCCAAAACTATCCCGACGATTACGCAGTGATCCAGAAGTTGGACAACGATGGGCAAATGACGGTCAGGTTGGCTTACAACCTGTTCACTCAGAAACCCAAGGAAGAGAAGGAGGACTTCCTCAAGTGGACCTCCAGCGTTAAGTACAAGCAAGGAAACGACTACTTCCGTCACAACGGCGCGGGCGAAATGTTGGTGTTTTCCGCTGCCGACTTCGAAGATTTTCGCCAGCCGCGACCGGACCTGCAGCCCGAGATGGAGGGAGAACTGGAGGAAGTTGTGCGCATCCTCGCAGAGAACCGATGGCCGTGGCGGTTGCATGCCACCTACGACGAAACCATTACCCGAGCGCTGGATGTATTTGAGAAGGTCAACGAGGACATCCCCCTCGCTGGCATCAATTGGTTCTTTGATCATGCCGAAACCATCTCGGACAAATCGATCGACCGTATCGCCGCGCTCGGCGGTGGCATCGCTGTACAACATCGTATGGCTTATCAGGGGGAGTACTTCGTCGAGCGCTACGGCGCCCGTGCGGCGCAAGCGACCCCGCCCGTAGCGCGCATACTGGAAAAAGGGGTGAAAGTGTCTGCAGGCACCGATGCCACCCGGGTTGCCTCCTACAACCCCTGGGTTTCGCTATCCTGGATGGTAACCGGTAAAACGGTGGGCGGTCTGAATCTGTACCCTCAACGAAACCTGCTTGATCGCGAAGCGGCGTTGCGGATGTGGACAGAGAATGTCGCCTGGTTTTCTAACGAAGAGGGCAAACGTGGTCGCATCCAGACCGGTCACTTTGCTGACCTGATTGTGCCAAGTAAGGACTACTTCTCTGTGCCTGAAGAGGAGATTTCATTTCTTACCGCCGATATGACCGTGGTTGGCGGGCGCGTGGTTTACGGGGCCGGCCAATTCGCCAGGTTTGACGACAACCCGCTACCGCCCGCCATGCCTGACTGGTCGCCGACGCGTACCTTTAAAGGTTATGGCGCCTGGGGAGACCCAGACGGAGCAGGCAGAAACTCGCTGGCTCCGCTGCGCGCCCAAGTCGCGGCCTCGTGCGGCTGCGCAAGCTTTTGCGGCCTGCACGGTCACGATCATGCCGGTGCATGGGGATCCAATGCTCCAGTATCGGACCCCCGAAGTTTTTTTGGTGCCTTGGGCTGCTCCTGTTGGGCCGTGTAGAAATGGGCCGGTGATCGATCAGCTATCCTATGAGGGTCATCGGCCATTACTCCTGCACTGCCAGCGCGTCAATCAATTCTTGGGTGGTCACGATTGAATGAGCGAAGGTCGGCCCGTTCAACTCGTGGGGTGCTACGTGTTTGACGCTTTTGGCTGGGAGAATGGCGGCGAGGACGTTGCGGACCATTGCGCACGCTTTTGGCCGAGTGCGCTCTAAAGAGATTACAAGGAACTATGCAGCCACAAACTCGATCACCGTCTTGCCCTTGCCGCGGCCTTCGGCGACTTGGCGAAATGCCTCGTTGACGTCTTGCGGCGCAAAGTGCTGTTGATCCACGCGGATTGTCAGTTGACCCGCATTGGCCAGCGCAGCGGCCTCGCGCAGGATAGCGCCGTGGTGTTCGCGTCCTTTGCCGGTGAGCAGTGGCGCCAGGGTGAAGACGCCCGAGTAGGTGGCACTTTTGAACGACAACGGTGCCAGGCTGTGCTGGCCCCAGCCCAGGCAGCTCAGCACGTGCCCGGTATAGGCTTTCACGGCTTTGAATGATGCATCCAGCGTGCTGCCGCCGACGGTGTCGTAGACAATGTCGAACCCTTCACCGGCGGTGTAGTGCTCGACATAATCCTCAACGCTCTGTGCCTGATAGTCGATCGCTGTAGCCCCCAGCGAGCGTATGAAGTCGAGACTGCCCGCCGAACCGGTGGCGTAGACATCGGCACCACGAGCCTTGGCCAGTTGCACAGCCACTTGGCCGACCCCACCCGCGCCGCCATGAATCAGTACTCGCTGGCCGGAGCGGACATTGGCGCGATCGACCAGACCTTCCCACGCGGTGATGAATACCAAAGGCAATGCAGCCGCCTCACGCATGCTGAGGGTGTGTGGCTTGACTGCGATCAAGCGGGCATCCACGGCAATGTACTCGGCCATGGTGCCTTGGGCAAAGCCGATCCCGCCGGGCATGCCGAAGACTTCCTGACCCGGGGTGAACCCGTCGACCGCTTCGCCCACTTCAACGACCGTACCGGCGAGATCAAGGCCGAGCACGGCCGGCAGCGTTTGACGGGCGTGAGCCCCTGCGCCGGCGGCAATTTTGGTATCGAGCGGATTGACTCCAGCGGCGTGAACCCTGACCAGGACTTGCCCCTTACCGGGAACAGGGCGATCGATGTGACGGATGGCCAGCGGGGATTGAGCGGACTCGGCGATGGCGGCAAGCATGGAATGTTTCATGACGGGAACCTGTGTTGGGATGGACGCTTACAGATTGCCGCGCTTTAATCATTCCGATAAGAAACCCAATTTGCATATGACTTATTCCCCAAAGAGAACCAATCGTCGATGGATCTGTTCGACAGCATGCATGTCTTTGTTCGCGTCGTGGAGCGCGGGTCTTTCTCGGCGGTCGCCCGTGAACTGAACATGGGGCAGCCAGCAGTGAGCAAGCAAGTGCGCGCGCTGGAGCAGTATCTGGGTGGGCCACTGTTCGCACGCAGCACTCGGCACCTGGCCCTGACCGACCAAGGTCAACGCTTCTACGACCACTGCCAGGAAATTCTCGGCCACGTCGAAACTGCTACACGGAGCTTTACCAGTGGCCAGGAGCAGATTGCCGGCCCTTTACGAGTCGCCGCGCCGGTCAGTTATGGAAGGTTATGCATTGCGCCGCTCATAGGGACTTTCCTGCAACGCCATCCTGATGTGCGGATTGACCTGCGGCTGAGTGACCACAATGAAGACCTGCTCAAGGAAAACATCGATCTGGCGATCCGCATTGGCGTAGTGAAGAGCGAGGGATTGGTGGCACTACCACTGGGCAATAGCCCACGGCGTGTCTATGCGGCGCCCGGTTATCTGGATCTACACGGCGTGCCACGTGAGCCCAGCGAACTGTCAGGACACAACTGCATCGGCTTCACGTTGCTGGAGCATTACGACCGTTGGCACTTTACGCACCTCGGCCAGGCGTTCGATGTAGGTATCCAGGGCAATGTCACCAGCAACAGCAGCGAGGCCATCCGCGAAATGGTGCTCTCCGGCCTGGGTATTTCCCTCTCACCGCAATGGCTGTTCACAGCTGACGTCGAGCAGGGCAGGGTGAGTACCGTACTCGACAACTATCAGACCAGCGCGCTGCCTGTCAGCGCCGTACTCAGCCGCGAGCGACGACGTTCAGCGCGGACGATGGCGTTCATCGATTTTCTACGCGAGCAATTGTTGTAGCAGCGCCTTGGCATACGCCGTCCGCTGCTTTCTTCTCCGGGACCCTGAAACTGTCTGATGACAGTCCCAAGTCGATTACTGCCGTATTTTTCCATCTACCGGACATTTGATGCGGCCGAGTATTGGCACGGCAGCACGTGCCGGGGAGATCAGCTCATGAGCGTACGCCTGCGGCCTGCTGCAACCGCCGCACCGCGTCCCGGGCCTGGGCGCCGAGTTCGGCCAGGTCGAAGTCAGGCAACTGGTCGTCGTGTACGGTCAACCGGCCACCGACCAGCAAGGCGCGCAACGTCGGGCGTCCTCCGCCCACCACCGGCCCGATCGCCGGGTCATGCAGGCCGAAGTATCGCGGCTGGTCCAGGCGGTAGATCGCCAGGTCGGCCGCCATGCCCACTTGCACGCTGCCCACGGCGTCCAGCCCCAGCACCCGAGCCCCGCCAGACGTACCCCAGCGCACCACGTCTTCCACCGTGGCCGCGCTGGCACCGCCTTCCTCGTCACCGCCGGCATAACGCGGGCGGGCCCGTTCGCCAAGTCTGGCCCGTTGCATCAGCCAGGCGGCGTGGGTTTCGCTGATCATGTCGCAGGCCTCGTTGGAGGCGGCGCCATCCACGCCAATCGACACCGGCATTCCCGCAGCCTCCATGGCCACCACATCGGCAATGCCACTGCCCAGGCGGCCATTGCTTTGCGGGCAATGGGCAATGCCCGTACCGCTGGCCCCGAGCATGCGGATTTCCTCGGCGTCGAGTTTCACCAGATGCGCGAACCACACGTCCGGCCCCAGCCACTCGTGCTCGGCACAGAACGCCACTGGCGACATGCCGTGGCGTTGCTGCACCTCATTTTGATATTCGACGGTTTCGCTCAGATGGCTGTGCAGGCGAATGCCCAGTCGCCGTGCGACCCGGGCGGTTTCGCGCAGGTGTTCGGCAGGCATGGAGTAGGGCGGGCTGGTAGGCGCCATCACCACCCGCCGCCAGGCATCGGCGGCCGGGTCGTGGTAGCGCCGCACCAGACGCTCGACGTCGTCCAGGTATTGCTCCAGGGTCTCCGGCCCCGCCACGGACTTGCCTTCGGCTTGCCGTGCTTGCGTGGCGCCGCCACGGCAGAGGACAAACCGCAGCCCCAGCCGTTCGGCTTCCTCGAACAGCACCTCGGCACTGTCAAAGTCCATGCCCGGCAAGTTCAGGTAATGATGGTCTGCGACGGTGGCGCAGCCGGATCGTGCCAATTCGACCAGGCCAATGCGCGCGGCGAGGCGAAAGCTGTGCTCGTCAAACGCGCCGCGATAGCGATAGGGCACGGCACCCAGCCAGGCTCCCAGACTCTGGTCGATACCTGCGGGAATGCCTTTGAGCAGCGACTGAAACAGGTGATGGTGGGTATTGACCCACGCCGGGTAGACCACACAGTCGGTGGCATCCAGCACTCGCTCGCCGGGCTGGGGTTGCAGGGCGCCGATGGCGCTGATGCGGCCGTCGACGATACGGATATCAGGCCCGGCGTGGCGCGCCGCCGCACCGGACAAGCCGGTGAGGATGGCGCTGGCGTTACGTACCAGCCAGCTATTTTGAATCTTCATGTGAGGCTCCATACGCCGCATCTGCGGCGGATTCAAAGGGTCAGCCGAGTTCGCTTTCGTGCCAGTTGCGCAGGCTCAACCGGGCCAGCAAGGCCATCAGGCTGAATAACGCGACACCGGTCAAGGCGATCAGCAGCAGGGCAGCGAACAGCCTTGGAATATTCAGTTGAAAGCCGGCCTGAAGGATCTGATACGCCAGCCCTGCACCGGTGCCCCCGGTGCCGGCAACGAACTCCGCCACCACCGCGCCGATCAACGCCAGCCCGCTGGCAATGCGCAGCCCGGCAAAAAAACACGGCAGGGCGCTGGGAATGCGCAGGCGCAACAGTACCTGCCAGCGGCTGGCGCGGTTCAGGCGGAACAGATTGAGCAGGCCGGGGTTGACGCTGCGCAAGCCGAGTACGGTGTTGGCGATGATCGGGAAAATCGCCACCAGGGTCGCGCAAATAATCAACGCCAGCGTGGTGTTGCTGCACCAGATGATGATCAGCGGCGCCACGGCCACCACCGGCGTCACCTGCAACAGGATGGCGTAGGGAAACAGGCTGGCTTCCAGCACGCGGCTCTGCACAAACACAAAGGCCGCCAGGGTGCCGATAAGCACCGCCAGGGCAAACGAGAAAAAAGTGATCTTCAAGGTCATCCACAATGCACCGAACAGCATCGGGCCATCGCTGATCAGCGTACGGCCGATATCGACCGGGGAGGGCACCAGATACACCGGCACCTTCCAGGCCACACATGCCAATTGCCACAGACCCAGCAATACCGCGCCGAGCAGCAGCGGCGAGACGATGCGCAACACCGTGGGGTGACGTAACCAGGGAGTAAAGGACGGGTTCATGATCGGGCTCTCAGTGAAGTCAGCAAGAATCGCCATTGGCCTCGGCCAGCAGCCGGGACAGGCGTGCGCACTGCGCGATAAAGGCCGGGGAGGTGCGGTAGGCCTCGTCTCGTTCCAACGGGCCGTCGATTTCGATGTCGGCGATTACTCGGCCCGGGCGCGCACCCATCACCACCACCCGCGATGACAGGTAGACGGCCTCGAAAATGCTGTGGGTGACGAACACCACGGTCAGGTCGCGGCTAGCCCACAGCTGACGCAGGTCGCTGTCGAGCTTGTTGCGGGTGAACTCATCCAGGGCGCCGAAGGGCTCGTCCATCAGCA
Organism: Pseudomonas sp. CCNWLW23; assembly: GCF_037095675.1. Lineage (NCBI taxonomy): Bacteria > Pseudomonadati > Pseudomonadota > Gammaproteobacteria > Pseudomonadales > Pseudomonadaceae > Pseudomonas > Pseudomonas sp. CCNWLW23. Next base: position 45,903 of record NZ_JBAWKM010000006.1, read on the forward strand.
GCAGATTGGGCTCGGTGGCCAAGGCCCGGGCGATGGACGCGCGCATTTGCATGCCGCCGGACAGTTCCCGCGGATACACCTGGCTGAAGCGGTCCAAGCCGACAAGGGCAAGGGCGGCGTCGACCTTTGGCTGGCTCTGGGCTTTGGGCACATTGGCCAGATCCAGCGGCAGGCGCACGTTATCGCTGACCTTGGCCCAAGGCATCAGGGTCGCCTCCTGGAACACCATCGCCAGGCTTTGCCCTTGGGTCGGGCTGGCCGGGCTGTCCTTGCCCCACCAGCGCACATGGCCGGCGGAGGGCTTTTCGAGGCCGGCGAACATTTTCAGCAGGGTGCTCTTGCCGCAGCCCGAAGGGCCGAGCAATGAAACGAACTCGCCGCGCTGAATGGCCAGCTTCACCCGGCTCAAGGCCTGGGTGCCGTTGCTGTAGGTTTTTTCCACCTGATTGGCGAACAGCGGTGTTTGCACGCCGACGCTGTCGCCCCGTGGCAACGCCTGTGGCAGGGCGTTGGCCCCAGTTATGGTTTGCATCAACATAGCGCTCTCCCCTTGGGTCATGAGCGTCCGGTAAAGCCCCGGCACACCGGGGCGCTGACTTCAATGGCTGAGGAACACTTCACTTTCACCATGGGCTTCGAGCAGGCCCAGCAATTGCCGGCGAATCACCAGGCCAGGCTTGTCCGACGGCATGTGCAGTTCCACTCGCCGGCGAGTATCGACACAGGCGTCGTAATCGGTGGCTTCGAGGATGTCGCGGTCTTCGGCGGTGATCGCTGCGTCCCAGTCGATCAGTTCCTGGGTCGAGCATTGCTCTTCGCTGTCATTGCGATACAACCACTGCACCAGCATCAGGCGCCCGTCTTCCATGGGCGTCGCGCAGTTGTAGATGATGTGGTGGATGCCGCTGTCCGGGTACATGCAGCCAAAGCGCCGGGAGAACGGCAGGTAATAGCGGTTGATCAGGTGGCGCTGGGTGATCGGCTCGCGGGTGCCGGTGATGCGATAGCTTTCCTCAGGATTGCGGATCGGCACCCGAGTCTCCGCCTCGAAGCCGTAGTCGGTTTCGCGAAACTCGTAGCCGGCCGGCGCGGGCTGGTCGAAAAGGCCGAAATTGGCTTTGTGGACGAAGGAAAAATGCGAGTTGTCAAAGGAGTTTTCCATGACCCGCAGCGGACTGGTTTTCCACTCTTCATAAAACTGGAAGATGCGCCGGTAGCCCGGGGCGCCATCCTCGGGAAACTCAGGGATTGGTTGCAGAGGATCGTCGAGGGCGACCCAGGCGTAACCGTATTTTTCCTGGCAGTGAAAGGCCTGGACCGAGGCGCCCGGCGGAATCATGCCAGCGGGGTTTTGCGGGATCTTCACGCAGGTGCCGGTGCAGTCGTATTCCCAGCCGTGGTATCCGCAGGCGATGTTGCCGTCCTCGCTGACAAAGCCTTTCGAGAGCTTGGCGGTGCGGTGGCAGCAACGGTCGCGCATGGCCACCGGGGTGCCGTCGGGGCGCTTCCACAGCACCAGCGCCTCACCGAGTAAAGTGAAGGGCTGCGGGCCGGCATCCAGCGAGGTCATGGGCAGCAGGGCATACCAGAAACGGCGCAATACAGGTTGTTTGGTGACCAACATAACAAGTGTCCTCACGGTATTCGTTCAGCCGGCTCTTGGGCTCGGGCTCTGGGTTCAGCAGTCTTGCAATCAGGCTCAGCGGCTGGCGGACTGTTCGGCGCCAGGCAGTACCTTCAAGTCCTGCACGAAGCGCGTGGTGTAGGCCTTCTGCCAAGGCGCATCGGCACCGAGCAGGCCGGCGTCGACCATGAAATTGCGCGTAGCCTGCCAGCGCGCATCGCTCATCACGCCGATGCCTTGGGTGGCGGCATCACCGCCGGTGACCAGGCGATATTGCTTGAGCGTCGACAAGCCCCAGGCGAGCAATTCATCGCTCATGTTCGGGTTGTCGGCCTTGATCAGGTGGTTGGCGCTCGGGTTGTCGAGGTAGCGCTTCCAGCCCTCCATCGAGGCGCGAACAAAGCGCTGGACTCGCTCAGGATGCTGATCGATCACGTCCTGGCGAGTGGCCAGGGTCGAGCCGTAGGGCGGGTAACCGGCGTCGGCAAACAGGAAGAAGTTGGCTTTCTCCCCGGCCTTCAACGCCTGGAACAACTCGGAGCTGGCATAGGCCTGCTGCGTGGTGTTGGCGTTCGCGAGGAAGGGTTGCAGGTTGAAGGTGTAGGGGCGGGCCTGGCTGTCCTTGAGCTGATATTTTTCCTTGAGCCAAGGCCACCACGTTTGCTGGCCCGAGGTGGACACCAGCACCTGTTTGTTCTGCAAGGCATCCAGGCCGCTCACATCGGCATGGGTCAGCAGACCCTGAGGATCACCTTGAAAGGGCGCGGCCACGGCCACCACCGGCAGGCCTTGCTCCACACTTTTGAGAATCTGCAAGTCGTAGTTGACGATGAAATCGGCCTGCTTGTTGAGCAGCAGCTGCATGCCATTGACCTGCGGCCCACCCATGCGGATGGTCACGTCCAGGCCTTCTTTTTCATACAGTCCATCCGCCAGGGCCTGGTAGAAACCGCCCTGTTCAGCTTGGGCATACCAGGAAGTGAGCAGCACCACCTTGTCATTGGCCAAAGCCAGTGGAGACGCGATCAGGGCGGCGGGCACAAGCGCCATGGCCAGTAGCGAGCGAAGCGGTTGACCCAAGGCAAAGCGAATTTTCATGATGTGTTCTCCACAACGATTCGAAAACCGCCGCGCGCCAATCGGCACGCCAGCGAGGGACCGATTGGAGAGAACAAGGGGAGGAGAGAGGGCGTATATGCGTAGTTACACGGCTGACACTTCTCTCTTGCCCGGGGCGCTGGCGCCGCGTTCAAGCATCCAATCGGACGTACGCCCACATGGGAGGGCGCAAGAGCAATGCCCGGTGCCATTGCTGGCACTGACCGCTTCTACTCGAAAGCAATCTTAGCCAAAAGTGTGCCAAGCCGTCGCAGGCCCGCCCTCACGGGATCCGGCGGACGAGGCAATCAGCAGGAGGTGGGCAGGCGAATCGCAACGGTGCGAATCAAAGTGAGCGCGCCTCAATCTGGTGCGCAACCGATGGCTGCAAAGTATTCAGTTTTACGCATCGATTGTGCTGAATGAGGGTTGAAGATTGTATTCGCTCAGTTGGCACAACCCCTGCTTAGTCCTCAATCGAGTAGAAGCGGTCAGCACAGAGGGCTCTCAACAGAACCCGAGGTGCAGGGCATTGCTCTGGCGGCATTACGCCGCGCACCCGGCAAGGGTCGCCCCTCGTTAATTTGAGGGCCAGAGCAGCTGCTTGATCCGCAGCTCGGGCATGCCTTGCCGGTGATATCCGCCAATCACCTGACAAGGGCAGCCCATGAACGCATCGCGTATTCCATTACTTGCACCTTCACTGCTGCGTCGCAGCCTGCCGCCGCTGTTAGCTCTGGCCAGCGCCGGCGCCGAAGCTGGCCCTCTGTTGTGGAACGACAACAGCTTGAGCTACCTCTACGGCCAGCATTTCAAAGTCGACGGCACTGGCGACGATACTCAGCACACGCTGAGCTTCGAACACGCCAGCGGCTGGACGTGGGGCGATATCTTCATGTTCGTCGACAACAAATGGTCCAGTGGACTCTCGGGTGCCGACGGCCATTCCTACTACGGTGAATTCTCCCCACGGCTGTCGCTGGGCAAAATCAGTGACCGCTCCCTGAGCTATGGCATCGTCAAGGACGTACTCATCGCCGCCACCTACGAGCGCGGTGAAAACCGCAATCGCAAATATCTGTTGGGCCCCGCTGTCGACCTCGTGCTTCCAGGCTTCGACCGCTTTTCCCTGAATACCTACTACCGCAAACCCGACGGCATCACCGGTAAGGCCTCAGGTCAATGGCAGATCAACCCGACCTGGTCCATGACCCTCCCGGTGGGTCGCTCCGACATTCTTTTCGACGGTTATCTGGAGTGGTACGTCAACGACGTCGGCAACAAAGGCACCTCCAACTATGTGGCGAGGAGCTTTCACTTCAACCCACAAGTCAAATACGACGTGGGCAAGGCGCTGGGGCAACAGCAAAAACGTTTTTATGCGGGACTTGAGTGGGATTACTGGTCGAATAAATACGGGATTGAAGACACGAGCGGATTCTCTACCGACCAGAATGCGCTGAGTCTCTTGCTCAAGATGCATTTTTGACGGGGCCGATCGCCAATTGCAGAAAGCGGCCTTGACGCACCACCTCGGCAAACTGGCGAAATCGGTGTTCATCGCCGCTACTCCTGCGCTGCCAGCGCCGCAATCAATTCCTGGGTGGTGACGATTGAGTGAGCGAAAGTCGGCCCGTTCAACTCGTGGGCGGCGTGCATCATTTCTGCACGGAATGCGGCGGTCGCATCGCGCACCAGCGTGACGTGGTAGCCCAGTTCCGAGGCGTAGCGGGCGGTCGCTTCGATGCAGGTGTTGGCGAGCAGGCCGACGATGATGACGTGGGTGATGCCTTTCTGCTTCAGGCGAAAATCAAGGTCGGTATTGGCAAAGCCGCTGGAGCCCCAATGTTCCTGCACGACAATGTCGCCGTCCTTCGGCGCGAAATCGGGATGCCATTCGCCGCCCCATTCACCACGTGCGAAGTGGTGCATGTGCATGATTTTGCACTGGGTCGGTGTTGGATGATCCCAGCCTTCGTAGTCGCCATGTTCCCAACGGTGGTGCGGCACGATGACCACCGGAATGTTCTGCGCTCGTACGGCGCGATCGAGGGCTCGCAGGTTGTCGAGCAGCCCGACCTGTTCGGCAATCGGCTTGATCAAGGGAAAGACCTTGCCGTTTTCCGAGAGAAAATCGTTGTACGGATCGACCAGCAGATAAGCGGTGCGGTTCAGCGGATAAGGGGCGTTCGACATGACGATGTACTCCACGCAAGTTGAGTGACCGATGCCGTGGGCTCGCCCGGGCATCAGTTTTTTATGACGACGAAAAAGCTCAAGTCAGTTGAAGGCGCTGCGGTAGGCAAAGAGGCCAGGCAAGCCGCCGGTCATCACAAACAGTAGATTGCTTCCTGCCGGGTAGTCGCCTTGGCGCACGGCAGCGAGCAACCCGGCGAAGGCCTTGCCACCGTAGACCGGGTCCGTCAGCAAGCCCTCAACGGAGGCCAGCAGCCGGACCGCTTCGAGCATTGATTCGGTGGGGGCGCCATAGGCGTCGCCACGTTGACTGCCATCCACAGTGATTGCGCTTTCCACAAGGGTTGCGGACGGGTCCAGGAGCTGCAAGGTTTCCCGAGTTTTGCTCAGGGTCGCCGCCGTGGCCTGCTCCTCAGTTGCCAACACCGAATAGCCGATAACTTCGGTTGATGATCGAGCGAGTGCCAGACCTGCTTGCAGTCCTGAATGGGTTCCGGCGCTGCCATTGGGGATGATGATCCGCTCGAAGTGAACGCCGAGCGCGTCCGCCTGGCGGAGAATCTCTCCCGCACAAGCGGCGTAGCCCAGACTGCCCCTGGGGCTGGAGCCGCCCAATGGTATGAGGAAGGGTTTTTTGCCTTGGCTTTTGAGCGCGCTGAGCAATTCGCCAGCGTAGCTGTCCGGCGTCAAACCCCGCGGCAGTCGATGAACCTTTGCACCAAACAGGCCATCGAGCAGTACGTTGCCGTTATGACAAAAATCGTCATCGCTGCGCACCGCCGACGGAGTCAGGATTAGCTCGCAGGCCAAGCCGTGGCGGGCCGCGACGGCGGCGGTCAACCGGGCGTGATTGGATTGAAAACCACCCCAGGTAACCAGTGTGTCGGCGCCTTCGGCCAATGCTTCGCCAAGCAGAAATTCAAGTTTGCGCAGTTTGTTGCCACCGCCGCCGAGGCCCATCAGGTCATCGCGTTTGACGTACAGGTTGCAGCCATGCAGCTCGGCTGCCCGGCTCAGGCGGGACAGCTTCTGAATCGGTGTCGGGCCTTCCAGCAGCGCCACTCGGGGGTAAGCAGCCAGCGCAGTTTCCAGTTGATTCAAGTCGTGAGGCATGACGGTTCACTTGACGTTGATGAAAGGAAGTGGGGCGGTCACTTCACCAGGCCCCGGCCAAATGGTTTATCACTGGCATTGCAGTTAAGTCGCTTTGTCAGGCTGTGGCGGGCTCTCGTGCGACTTGCCTGAGGATTTGTTCGTACTCCTTGACGGATAGCGATCCGGACACCAACTGGCGACCGTTCAGCACCATGGCCGGGACCGAGTTGATCCCGCGTTCAAGGTAGAAACCTTCAAGTTCTCGGACCTCGAGAGCGAACGCCTCGCTGGCCAAAATCTCTCGGGCGCGGGTGGTTGAAAGTCCCGCTTCACCGGCCAGGCGCACCAATGTTTCGTGGTCGCTGGGGTTCTCGCCATTGGTGAAATAGGCCTTGATCAGGATTTTCTTCAGCGCAACCTGGCGGCCTTCCTGCACGGCCCAGAGCAGAAGTCGATGGGCATCGAAGGTGTTGTAGAAATGGCTGCGCTTTTCCAGGTCGAACTGAAAACCGATGGCCTTGCCACGCGCGACAATCATTTCATTGCGCGAGGCGACTTCTTCGGCGCTGCGCCCGTATTTACGCATCATGTGCTTGATGGCGTGCTCGCCCTCGGCCGGCATGTCCGGGTTCAGTTCGAAGGGCTTGAAGGTCAGCTCCACGGCAACCTCGCCGGCAACATTAGCGATGGCTTGTTCCAGCGCAGTGGCGCCGAGTGCGCACCAGGGGCACACGACATCCGACACAAAGTCGATACTGACGGGGAAGGTCATTTCTTCGACTCCGTCAGTTGTTGGCGGTACTCGGTGGTGGTAATTCCGGCATAGCCCCAGTTGTCGGTGTCGACCTCTTCAATAACGATGTGGGTGAGGTGCGGGTCCTTGTTGAGGACGGTTTGCATCGTTTTGGTGATCTCGGCGATGACTTGAGATTTCTGTTCTTTGGTAACGCCGTCGCGAGTGATACGAACGCTGATGAAAGGCATGGGATAAGTCTCCAGTTGGCGCCCCATCGACATGATGAGGGGAGCAGTGGGATGGACTTTAGAGTGTTGCGTTCAGGGGATAAATCAGGGGCGGAGAACATCACTTATAACGCGGTGTAATCAATACAACGGGGGGCTTTGCAGAAGGTAATCGCCCTCCCTGGCTGCAGGCGCGGGGAGGGCGAATGCTACGGCGGGAGGAATCAGTTCTGCGCTTTGCTCATGCGGGTAAATAGCTCGGTGGGTACTTTCTTGCCGTTGGAAATGTACTGGTTGGTTCTGAACTTGTAGACCTCACCTTCCGAAAGAAAACCATCGTGGTTGGTGTCCATCGCTTTGAATTCTTCACCGCCCTGAGGTGCTACAGCCAGCAGTTCTTTAAGAGAGACGAGGCCATCATGGTCGGTGTCTGTGCGAGCGAAAGAGTCGTCCCCACATTTGCCTTCACCGCACTTGCCTTCGGCAGTAGCGGACTTGTCGCTGGCTTCGCTGGCCCCGCATTTGCCTTCGCCACACTTGCCTTCGCCGGTTTTATCGGCCGATGCCAGTTGGTAGCCTTGGGACAAAGGCTCAACAGCAAAAGCCGCAGACGATGCCAGGCTCATGCCACCGGCTAAGGCAATTGCGGCCAGGCCAAGACTGGTTTTGTTCGACATTGGTTTACGGTACATAGTGCTTCTCCAGATGCGTTGCGCGGCGAGGCCGCGGTTCATGCCACAGGGCGGATAGACCCTCAAGGAAGTTCGAGGCGAAAGGCGCAAGCGTCTTCCACTTCGATACAGCGTCCTTGTTCGGGTAGGCCTATTTAGCGGGAGTCATGTATCGGCGATGTATCGGCGAGCGGAGCATTTGTAAGCCAATCCCAAGACTTAGCGTTTGGGTACATAGAGATACAAAAACCGACCTCAGCCTTTGCTCGTCAGTCAGGACAACAGCTTTAAAACGGGTATCGCGGCTACGCCGACGACAGCTTGCGCATGCAGCTGGCGCAGCAGCACCAGTGCGTCAGCAACGAAGCCGGTCACGTCTGTTGCACCAGCCTGCGCAGCCAAAGCGTGCAACTGCGCTCGACCATCCATGTCAGGGAACTGCTCGATCCGCTGCAACAAACGGAACGCGAGAGGGCTGACCTGGGAGAATTGCACTTGGCCACTCGGGGCACGGCTGATCAGCAGCAACGTTGGTTTTTCTGGCGGTTCAGAAGGCAGATGACCTGGCCCGAGACGATGTACGGCCCAGGTGTAAGCCAGCGGCCAGACGAGCGGGGAGAGCCTGAGGGGACGGTCGAGTAAATGCGCCGCATCACTGGGTTTTAAAGGCGCAGCGTCCAACTGTTGCAGCGCCATCTCCACCCACTCGTAATGAGCCAATTCAGGCAAGAACGGGTACCAGGGGTGTTCGTGGCCGGGCGAGTCTTCCAGGCTCGCTACGAAGTCTACGAACTCACGGGCAATTTCTCCGAAGCGTGGTGTCTGCGCGCGGTAGTCACGCAAAAAACGCCGTACCAGCGCACGCCAGCCGGCATCACCCAGCACGGCAACCAGCACCGGAAACGTCCCACCCAGCAACCCCAACAGATTGTTCAACACCAGGTTGAGATAGACCTGCGCTCTCTCGGGATTCATCTGCGCAGGCGGCGCATAACTGTCCGGGTCACGCAGGTACCGGGTCAGCGCGAGCTGCTGACTGTGCAAACTTGAAGGGGAGTCAGCCATCGACGGTCACCCGCACCAAAGCATTGGCGTCGCGTTGCAAGCGCCTGATGGTGTTCAGCTCAGCCACCAGTTCGTCGTAGGACGGAAAGTTGAAATCGCGCTCCAGCAGGGTTGGCTTCACGCCGAAAAGGTCATAAGCCTGGCCCAGCAATGACCAGACTACCGGTTTGACCGACGCACCATGGGTGTCGATGATCAGGTCATCAGCTTCGTCATAATGGCCAGCCACATGCATGGCGACTACGCGTTCGGGTTCCAGGCCGGCGAGGAAAACCGCTGGATCGAAGCGGTGGTTCACCGAGTTGACGTACACATTGTTAACGTCGAGCAACAGGTCGCAATCGGCCTCGCGGAGCACTGCATTGGTAAAAGTGAGTTCGTCCATGTCCTGATGAGCACCGGCGTAGTAGGAGACGTTTTCTACAGCAAGACGACGACCGAGAATGTCCTGTGCACGGCGGATGCGCGCAGCAACGTGATGAACGGCCTCCTCAGTGAATGGCAACGGCAGCAGGTCGTATAAATGGCCATCGTCACTGCAGTAACTCAGGTGTTCGCTATAGAACGGCACGTTGAAGCGATCAAGAAACCCTCGTACTTGCTCAAGAAAAGATTCGTCCAGCGGCGCACTGCCACCCAGCGACAGTGACAGGCCATGGCATGACAGCGGATAGCGTTCAGCCAGCAACTGCAAAGCCTCACCATGAGCGCCGCCGATGCCGATCCAATTCTCTGGAGCAACCTCCAGAAAATCGAAATCCCCGACTGGAGCGTCACGAAGCGTGTTAAGCAGCGCACGGCGCAATCCCAGCCCGACGGTCGCCTCAAGGGGGAGCTGTGGATCTAAATGTGTTGATGATGAAGTGTTCGTTTGCATGAACTCAATACTCCGATTCGACGTCTGGAATCCCCGATCCACAGCACCTCCACGGTTACCGCTGGCAGCCAAGGGGTGTGAATCGGGTGATTGAAACCCGCCACGGTTCTGCTCAAACGAGGTTGGTCACCACGTTGATGTTGTTCCGCGTCGCTTTGGAGTACGGGCATGTCTGGTGTGCGGTGTCGATCAGCTCTTGAGCGACGTTGCGATCCAGCCCGGGAAGGGAGACGTTGAGGCGAGCCTGGAGGAAATAAGCGCCATCGGTTGTGCCTAGATCCACTTCGGCGTCGACCGCAAGGTCAACCGGGAGGGTGACTTTCAGCTTGCTCGCCGCTAGTCCCATTGCACCGATAAAACAAGCCGACCAACCAGCGGCGAACAACTGCTCTGGGTTGGTACCGGCGCCAGAAGTGCCAGGCGATGACAGCTTTATATCCAGTCGGCCGTCGTCACTGAGGGCGGTGCCATTACGACCACCCGAGGAGGTATGGACTTTGCCGGTGTACAGCACTTTATCAATATGGGTCATGGTGAAACTCCTGATTAACTAGCGGGGGTTGAGAGCGATAACCTTGGTGACGCAATAACACTCAGCGTGCATTCAAGCGCTTGAGATACCGATCGATGAATGCATCCAGGCTCAGCTTGCCGGCGCCTGTGAATACAAGTGGCAGAAGTGCGACGAGATAGATCAACGGCAGCTTGAAATTGCCGTAGCCTTTGTTGCTGATGGAGTACCCCATAGCCAGTTCGCTCAACGTCGACCACTCTGCTGGCCAGTGAACTGCGGCAGTTGCCACGACGGTGACCACTATGAGGATCAGTGCCGAAAGACGTGTTCCCAGGCCTACAAGCAAAGCAATGGAACAGAGCAGCTCTGCCCACATGGATAACTGCCAGTTGAACGTAGCCGGCAGCTGATTAAAGGGAAAAGGAAAGGCCCCTTGAATGCTTGGGAACCAGTTCTCACCGTTCCACTTTTCCCATCCCGCTTCAAAAAACTCCCAAGCCAGAAAAACGCGCAGGCTCAAAGGGGCGATCCAGTCCCCAGCGCGATCGAGATTAAGTTGCAGCCGATTCAAGACCGATAACGCGTTTGTTTGCATGGGGTTAATCCTCCGACTTGTCGTCAAGAAAGTGGAAGCCGTTCAGGTGCTCCCAATGACAGGTGTCAGGCACAGGAGCACTGCGCTGGCCGTGAGCGCAGTTCATCGTGCTGGTGTATCTCGCTTGTGTCTGAGGGGGCGGGAAGATCAATGTTGTGTAACGTGTTTGCGTCCGTACACACTTGGATACAGAGCGATACCTGTCGAAGGCGCTATTTTGGAGTTGGGATAAACGATCGGCTGCGTTCTGCCGGTGACTGGCGGGAGGATTTCGCAGGACAAACGAACGTCGCAGATGAGGGGAGGGGCGAGGGCGTGGAAAGTACTGTTGAATGAGGTGGGCACGCCAGGTGCCCACCTTATCTGTCTGGAACCGCCTAAGGTATCAAGCGCATCTCCCGCAGCCTGTCGAACACGTCGAAAAATGCCTGATCACTCGCCTGATAGGCAGTGAAGCCCATCAGGCGGCTTTTCGACATATCCGTGACCACTTCGATGGGGCGACCAAGGTCGGCATCGGTATGCCATGGAGAAATCAGGCGTCCAATGTCGGACTCTTTCAAACCGTGCTCGGCGACTATTTGCGTCCATACGGCTTGATCGTCCGCCATCTGCTTCTCTAGAGGCGAGGGTGACGCAGGGTAGTCAGCAGCAGGCAGGTCGAAGTATTCGGCAATTCGGCTCCACATCCATTTCCAGCGGAATACATCGCCATTGGTGATATTGAATGCCTGATTTGCCGCAGCCGGCGTGGTGGCCGCCCACAGTTGCTGTTTCGCCAACTGCCGCGCATCGGTCATGTCGGTGAGGCTGTCCCACTGCACCCTGGATCCGGGAAACACAAAAGGGCGATTGGTGTGTTTGCAGATCGAGGCATAGACGGCGAGGGTGGTCGCCATGTTCATCGCATTGCCCACGGCCACCCCGGTGACGGTATGCGGGCGATGAACGCTCCAAGTAAAACCGTCCTTTTCCGCAGCGGCGAAGAGTTCGTCTTCTTGGGCGTAATAGAAATTCTCGACATTCAGACGACCCTGCTCTTCGCGAAACGGCGTCTGCGGCAGGCTGCCTTTACCATAGGCTTCGAACGGGCCGAGGTAGTGCTTCAGGCCAGTAACCAGCGCTACGTGTTTGACGCTTTTGGCTGGGCGAATGGCGGCGAGGACGTTGCGCACCATGGCGGCATTGACGCGAATGTTTTCGGCCTCCGTGGCTTGCCGCGACCAGGTGGTAATGAACACATGCGTGGGTTTCACATCCCTCAGCGCCTGTTCCAGAGAAGCAGGATCCTGAAGGTCTGCCGCGACAGGAATCACGCCGTGCGCTTGCGATGGATGTCTCGACAGCGCGGCGACTTGCCACTGGTTGTCGATGAGTAACTGAGTGATGGCGCTACCGACGATGCCGCTGGCGCCCACGACTAGAGCTGTCTGGGTCATAGGTTTCTCCTGGATTTGAGTTTGGGAGTCCGTCTGAGCAACAGAGGTTCAACCTGAAAATCCGTTAGAGTGCGCGCTACTCCCCGTTAAAGCCTGTGAGAAAAATGACTCGTCCGCTGTTTGTCGCTCTGGATGGCCCCAAAGGCGTCGGCAAAACCTCGCTGTTGGAGGCCATCACTGAAGTCCTGAGGGCAGACAACCAGAAAGTCATCCGACTCTGCGAGAAAAAAAGCGACCCGTTCAGGGGCGAGACAATGCACTTGGTGAACCGGCTCGTCCGCCATCCTGACAGGAATCTGGAACTGGACGTTTGCCAACGCCTGGCTGACAGCCGCCGCTGGATTTCCCAGCACGTGCTGACCAAACAACCCGCCGACAGCATCATCCTGATCGATCGCTGGTACCCGTCCGATGCGGCGTTTCGCCGGATAGTCCCGTTTGCTGAAATCCTGCAATTGAACATTGACCGCAACGTACAGGTGCCAGACCTGCATGTCGGGGTGGTTACAGCGGCGGAGATTTCGTGGGCGAGGGCGGGGGCACGCCGGCGTGGCTTGAGCAGTACTGTGCTACGTGGGCTTGAGGAGCATGTTGCTTGTACCGAGGCGTTTGAGCTGGCCGCTGCCGATCAGGGTTGGTTTTTGTGTCGGAATGAGGGAGTGATCGAGGAGGCGACGGGGCGGGTGGTAGGGGAGATTAATCGGGTGGTGAGCCGTCTACGCGCTCACAGCATCGGTCCGCGACGCTGAGCGGCGAGTACTTGAGCAAATATCGCGGCATTTGACGACTGAGCACACGAGTTCCAGTGATTACGTTCAGGTTCACAAGCGGCAACGTTTTTGATCTTCACAATCGTTCAGCGCTGATGGACAATCCGCGCTCTGTTCCGGGGTAGTTCAGCGGTAGAACACTCGGCTCTTAACCGGGTGGGCGCTGGTTCGAATCCAGCCCCCGGACCCACAACATCGCAGGCGCGGAAGGACTCATGCCCAAGGACGATAGGGAATCGAATGCTAATGCCGGCATAGGTGCCGGCTATGCAGCTTTTCAACTGTCTCGAGCACTCGCTGCACCGGGCCTCGACAATAACGGACAGACGAGCAAGCGCATCGAGCGCTGGCGTAATGTAATCGAGCACATATTGCAGGGGTCCGCGTCGTATGGCTCACGAACGCCATTCGCGGATGTGCCTGAGTGGGTCACGCTGGAAGTCGTCACTGGAGGTATCGCCACTGGGCAGTTCATGGCCGGCGGTGCACTGACCGAGTACGAGCGACAGCTGGCTGCTTCGATTCCAGGTATCCGTCCTGGCTTCGAGCGACTCGATCTCAACACTTGGCACCTTACGGAGGAGGGGATCGAGGTGCTGCAAACGAAGCTGGCGAGCGGGGATTATCGAATCGAGGTGCCAGAAGAAGCTGCACTGCTGACGGTGGCCTGGTTGCTGGGGCAGCAACGTACAGAGAACGCATGGGATCTGGTTGAAGCGATAGCCCCTTTCTTTCAACAGCTACGATTCTTTCCGATGGCTTCTGACGGTTTGCCGCTTTCAACAGCTCAAGTGCAGGTTTTTACTGTCGGTGATGTCAGAGCCATGCTTTCAAATCGCCCGGTACAGGCGCGCGTGGCAGTGCAGAAGCATGTCGTTGAAACTCGTTTACCGCTCTACGACGCGGCGGTGTCGCTTTTCCTTTTAACGTACCAGGATGATTGGCCTTGTCGCCGATACCCTGAGGGCTGGTTTGAGCAGGCGAATATTCTGAAGCGGCAGTTCGATGCTGCTTGCCCCAGCGCTTCAGGTGCAGCTGAAAGCTCAAGGGATCGGGCAGGGAAGTTGTTTGCACTGCTGGGGGTTTGCGCCAGCGATGCGGCGTTGCTTACCGGACGACAAGTCGGACGAATTCGCAGGATCGTCGACGATTTCGTACGCAAGCATGGTCATCCCGAATCCGAATCTCATCAAAAGCACAGAGAGTCTCAACGCAGTCACGTGTCCGTACCCGGTCACCATCTATTTGCTAAAGCGGTTGCCGCACGTCTGAGCAGGTATCCCGGTTCGGACGGAGTTTCCGACTTTTCATCTCTGTTGCAACCCGTTACCTGCGAAGAAGCGACCGCATATTCGCTATTAACAGGTAGCGGCATTCCTCCTGATATTTGTCGACGCGTCGAGCGGTGTCGAAAGGGCACAATTGCCGAGTTGATCGATAAGGGATTGATTACGTCCGGGGATACCGTGGCGCGGCTGCTGCCAGCGATTACGGCTGAGATCTGCAGCGCAGGATTTCGCGATACGTCGCTGCGGATGCTCTCTGTCGCGACCTATCGCGCCTTTCGACAACGCCGATCATTGTTGCTGTTGGATCTGCAAAGTCAGGTCAGGATGAATGAATTGCCGTGGGTGGCGGCTGTTGAAGGCCAGCGAGAAACGGACGCGGTGGTCGCTGAAGCAGCGAAACAGTTCCTGATCGAATCCGCAGCAATGACTCTTTGCGCTTTTCCTCAAGCGATCCTGCCCAACAAACTCATTCAGGAATTTGCTGCGCTTGCGGCGATGGCCAAGCTGGATCTGCCTTTTGTTGAAGAAGTCGCCTCGGACATTTTCATGGGCGCTTTCTCCAACAAGTACCTAAGAGCTGCCAGGCAGGCGGCATCGTTGATAGGTGGCACGCTATACGCCAATTTCTACGATATCGACGCAGGCCAATTGGCGATGCTTCCTGAGCAACCGAAATCCAGGCGCAAAAGGTTCTCCAGGCCTGACGCTAGTTCCAGGGACGCATTGGCCAGATTGTGCGCTCAGAGGGCTGATGAGCGCTTGGGTACATGGCGGCCGGCGATTAACGGGAAAATCATCGAGCAACAACAGATCCTGACGACGCAAAACCTTGCGCTGTTGTTTGGTGAGCTTGGGTTGAAAGCGCTGTTGCAGGATCGCTTGGCTTCGATGGCCGAGGAATGCTTCAGATGGATATGCATACGCCAGCAGATGAAGTTGAGGTTTTATCACTCCAGCTTGGTGATGATCAAAAATACGGCGTACGCGTGGCGGCAGATGGTGTTTTATCTAGCGATGCTCGATGAGACAGAAAGGCGATACGCGATTGAACGTATCGAAGCGCATTTCGCGATTCAGCCTAGTGGATTTCTTGAAAGGTTCCTGCCGGCGATTAGAGGGTTGCGAGTAGCGGCTTCTGGCGCACCGTTGACCGAGGCTCGCCAAGCAAGCGAAGGTGCTCAGGTTTTTATCGGATGGACTACCGAGAGACATTGGTTGTTGAAGCTGCAAACGAATGGCGTTGCTTAGACTGAGAGGTTGAGAGTGGTGGATCTGATATCTAAAGCCTGAGGCCATTCGCATTCATCATTTAACATAATATACATTACACGTAACAAGATGTTACGGGCTTCGCATGGTTGTCGTGATTGCCACGCGTAATCGAAATCCACTGCCACGATAAATATTGCCAAACCTCTACCTCCGGTATTGCCGCAGATTTCCCCTTTCGATCATTCAACTGAAAAAAATCCCGCTACTTACCGTAACGGGATTTCTGAGCTGGTTGAAACGCTTTGTCTACACTTCTGGAAAATTTACTCGTCACTCACCGGGTTTATAGGCTCGGTCGTTTGCACATTAATAATCTTCGTAACAACACGCTGATCCGCCGGTTCGTTGATTAAATCCTTTCGGCGTGCCAGTTGCGCGGGTGTTAATTGTTTCAATTGCTCTGGAGTCAGGTTCAAGAGCTGGTCATCGCTGAACGTTGTCATGGCGTTTGCTCCTTGGAGAGAATGTGCTCATTACGCAGCGACTATCCTTTGCGCCTCAGAGCAATTCTAAAACTGTAAGAAATAACAGTTTTTTAGGCCCGTTTGCGTTATTGCTCATAACGAAAAGCCATGTTGAGTTGGGCTGAGTCATTACCTCGGCCGCTATCGCGACCAATTTTTGTTAGCTCAACTAAACGGTCATTTAGTGGAGTTAACGTATTTTCGAAGACAATCGACGCATTTAACCTGCTCCATTAGAAGTCTACCGTCGCCGACAGCAGATACGTTCGCGGCGTAGAAAGCGTCAACCCCGGCTCACTATCATCCGATGCACCCGCCGAACTCCAATAGCGTTTATCCAGCACGTTTTCGACATTGGCGCGCAAGGTGATCG
Organism: Pseudomonas sp. CCNWLW23; assembly: GCF_037095675.1. NCBI lineage: Bacteria > Pseudomonadati > Pseudomonadota > Gammaproteobacteria > Pseudomonadales > Pseudomonadaceae > Pseudomonas > Pseudomonas sp. CCNWLW23. Next base: position 62,208 of record NZ_JBAWKM010000006.1, read on the forward strand.
TCTTCTCGTCCAGTTTGAAAGCATAGCGTGTGCCGACGTCGAACCGTTCCCATGAGTCGATTTCCTTGTCGTTCGACTGGTCCAGATACTGCGAACTCGAGTAAATACCACGGCTGGTCAAAGTCAGCCCCGGCACGCTCGGCACGTCCCACTCCGCACCAAGGTTGACGTTGTATTTCGGTGTCGCCGGTGCGCGGTTGCCGTCGAATGTGCCGTTGGTGGTGTGGGTCAGTTCGCTGTCGATGTACATCACACCGCCGAGCAATCGGAACCCGTTGAGCGGTTCGCCGAACACGCTCAGTTCTACGCCGTTGTTCTCACGCTTGCCGTTCGGGCCGAAGACTCGCGTGGTCGCATTGGTTTCGTAGGCAGGCTGTTTGATGCGGAACACCGCTGCCGTCAGCGCGTATGCACCCGCGTCGTACTTGGCGCCGACTTCGACCTGGCGGCTGATGAATGGCGGGAAGATTTCGTCTTCGTTGATAGATGTCGATGGCGCGATCTTGCCTTGGCTCAGACCTTCCATGTAGTTGGCGTACAGCGAAAGTTTGTCCGTCGCCTTGAACAGAATCCCGCCCGATGGCGAGACTTTTTCCTCATCGTAAGCCGTGTCGCCCTTGATGCCGTCGCTCCAGTCATCGACTTTGACTCGCTGCCAGCGCGCCCCCAAAGTCAGCAACAGACGATCGTCGAAGAAGCCGAGCGTGTCGGACAGCGCCACGCCGCTGAAGCGATTTTCGGTGTAGACCTTGGCGTCATTGCGGGTCGGCGTGCCGGGTCTGGCGATTTCCACCGGATCGTAGAGATTGCTGCGCCCGGCCGCGTAACGGGCGCCGCCGTTTTCGAAGTCCATATAAAAGTAGTTGGCCGCCAGGTTCACTTCATGGCTGACCGGCCCGGTCTGGAACCAGTTACGAACGCCAGCGGTAGCCGTGCGGACGTTCTCGTCGCGAGTGAAGTCGCGCGGCTGAACGCTGAAATCACCGGCGTCGTTGCTCACCGAAACTGCATGGCGCAAGAAGTCATGATTGCTTTTGCGTGCGCCGACGCCGCCATACAGCATGACCGAATCGCTGACATCGAACTCGCCGTTGACCGTGCCGAAAGTGTCTTTAGTGCGCGCCCGGCTCCAGGGTTGCGCATAGTTGTCGCGCACATCATTGGCGTTCGGCACTTTGGCATTGGCGGCGACTTGCACGCGTTCCTGCGGTGCGTCGGTGTCGCGTTCGGTGTGGCCGATATCGGTGGAAAGTCGCAAGCGTTCACCACGAAAGTCCAGACCGAGCACCGCCATGTCGCGATCGACGCTCTGGTGATCCCATTCCGTATCTCCGGACTGTTTGACACCGTTGAAGCGCAGACCGAATTGGTTTTCGTCACCAAAACGCCGTCCGACATCCACCGCGCCGCCGACTTGGTTGTTCGAGGCGTAATTGGCTGTCAGCGAGGTGATCGGCTTGTCGGTCGCGCGTTTCGGCACGACGTTGATCCCCCCTCCTACACTGCCCCGTGGCGAAATCCCGTTGATCAATTGGCTCGGGCCTTTGAGGATGTCGACGCGATCGGCCATTTCCATGTCGATGGTGTAAGTCGGCAACACACCGTAGAGGCCGTTGTAGGCAACATCACTATTGAACAGGCTGAAACCACGGATGGTGAATTGTTCATAGCGGCCACCGGCCGGGTTGGTTGCGCGTACCGAAGGGTCGCTGCCGATCAGGTCGCCGAGGGTGCGCGCCTGTTGGTTTTTCACCGTTTCGCTGGTGTAGGTGGTCATGCTGAACGGGGTTTCCATGAAATCCCTGGAGCCCAACAGCCCTTGCGACCCCCGCCGCGCGATCTGACCACCAGCAAACACGTCGGCATCCGCTGAACCGCTCGCGCCGAAAATCGATGTCGGCGCGAGCTGCAAGGTGCTGCCTTGCGCTGCGGGCACCAGCGTATAAGCCTGATCGCCGACCGGTTGCAGCTGCAAACCGGAACCCAGCAACAACCGACTAAACCCCTCCTCCACACCGAATTCGCCGGACAACCCACTGCTGTTGCGGCCGCTGACCAGCGCCGGATCCACCGAAAGATTGACTCCAGCGAGACCTGCGAAACGCGTCAGCGCGGCGCTCAGGCTACCGGCCGGCACCTGATAACTGCGGCGGCTGCCATCGTCGGCCCAGCTCGATTGGATCAACACGGGGCTGGCACTCAGGCTCAGCAAAAGGCTCAACTGCAACAACGGACGCAAACGACCTGGAAATACTGCGGGCATTGGAAGAAGCTCTCGATTTTGTTCACTTGCCTGGAATGACCAGCGAGGCGAAAAAAAGGGACAGGCTTCAGCCAGTTTTTTCTGCGCGCGGCACCAGTGACACCCAAAATCGCGTTCGCGTGTGCACATCGACGGGCAAACTGGCTGCCAGCAGTGCCAGCACTTGATCGGTATCGTCGAGGCGGAAACTGCCGGTGATGCGCAGCGATTCCAGCGCCGGATCCCAGCGCAGCACGCCCGAGCGGTAGCGACTCAGCTCGCGAAGGAAATCACCCAGCGGCTGGTTTTGCGCCATCAGCACACCGTCGCGCCAACCGGGCATCAACGCATCGAACGCCGTCACCGCCCCCGCGCCCGAAGCTTGCAGGCTGACTTGCTGGCCCTGCTGCAATACCAGCGCCGGGCCGTGCAGCGGCTGCAATTGCACCGAACCGCGCAGCACGCAGACCTGGCAATCGCGCGCATTGAGGCGCACCGAGATGTCGCTGTGATTGACGATCATCCGCCCATAAGGCGCGTTGACGATAAAGGCTGAATCGCCCGCCACGTTGAGTGCCATCTCGCCACGAATCAGTGTCAGCTGACGTGCAGGCAGATCGACATTCACCGCGCTGTCGGTGTTGAGTTGCAATGAAGAATCCTGGGCCAACTGCACTTTGCGCCGCTCGCCAGTGCTGGTGTGCAAATCGGCGCGCCAGGCCTCCAGCGGCAGCTCCCGACTGATCAACCACGCCGCCGGCACCAGCGCCGCCACGCCCAAGGCACGCTTGAGTGCCGCGCGCCGCGCCGGATCCGGCCGATCCAGGGTGGCCATGGCCAGTGTCGGCGGCAAACCTGCGAAACGCTGGCGAAGCTGCTGGATTTTCTGCCAAGCGTTCTCGTGGCGACTGTCACTGGCGCGCCAATGCTGCAATCGGGCGTGATCTTCATCACTGGCAGCGCCTGACTCGAGCAGTGCCAGCCATTGCGCCGCCGCCCGCGCCACTTCCCGCGTTTCCTCGCTGGGGGCAACGCGCATCACAGATCCACCAGCAAGCAATGCTCGTACGCTTGGGCCATGTAACGTTTCACCGTGCGCTCGGAAACCTGCAAGCGTTCGGCAATCTCGCGGTAGCCAAGGCCCTCGAGTTGGCTCCAAAGAAATGCTCGACGCACCGCACGCGGCAAGCCATCTAGCAATTCATCCAGCGCCTGCAAGGTTTCCAGCAGCAACCAGCGCTGTTCCGGCGACGGTGCGCACGCTTCCGGCAATTGCGCCAAGGCGTCGAGGTAGGCTTTTTCCAGATGGCGCCGCGTGTAGAAATTGCTCAGCAGGCGTTTGCCGACGGTGAGCAAATACGCGCGCGGCTCGCGCAACTCGGCCAGCGGCGGCGCGTTGCACAGGACGCGCAGAAAGGTGTCCTGACTGAGGTCCGCCGCATCCCACGCATTGCCCATGCGCCGGCGCAGCCAGGTTTCCAGCCAGCCGCGGTGCTCGCGATACAACTGCTGCAGGCTCTGCTCCGACGGTGACGTAGCTTCAATCATCTCAAGAGACCCTGCGCGAAGGTGGATTCAAATGAGACTGATTCTATTTAACTTCTCGAAGGACACAAAGCCTTTTTCTGCTCAGCGCTTGAGCGTTTCGCTCGGCAGCTCCTTGAACAGCGCGCGGTAACTGCTGGAAAACCGCCCCAGATGCCAGAACGACCAACGCATCGCCACTTCGGCAACGGTGGTTTCCGTGGGCCTGCGCTTGAGCAATTCACGGTGCGCACTGTTCAGCCGCCTCAGCCGTAACCAGTGGCTCGGGGTCATCCCGGTGTAGGCCTTGAAAGCCTGTTGCAGCTGGCGCAGCGGTACGCCGGCAACGTGAGAAAGTTCGAGCAGATTGACCGTGTCTTCCGGCGAATCAGCCGCCCACTCCCCTACTCTTTTGATGATTTGGCGTTCGTTGTTGCGCCGCTGCAATCCGCTGCGATCAAGGCTGGTGTGAGCGTTATCGAGGATGAACAGGCAGTCCTCAAGCAACTGTTGAGTCAGGCGATCTTTATCAAGTGGATCAGCAGCTTGCGACAACTTCGTGAGAATCGAGCTTAACCAGCCGCTGAACAAAGCGTTCTGTCCGCAGTTCAGCGGCGCCATGAACAACCCTTCGAGTTTCGCCACTTGCAAACCGTGCTCGCGGACGAAGTCCGGACCAAATACCACGGCGATTTCCCGGTAGTTCTCTGGGGTGATCCAGATGTTGCGGCTCTCTTCGTTGAGCAGGTACAGCGCGTTGTCGCTGCGATCGAAACAGAACGCCAGGGCACCGGATGGCGCACTGAAGTTCTGCTCGACCCGGGTATTCATCTGTTCTTCGTAAACCTCGACGCCCTGCAGATCGAGATAGCGAATCTGCCCGGCGAAATGTCCCGGCGACATCTGCTGGTAATGCTGGACCCAGCCCGGTGTCGCGCGGATTTGCTCGGCCACGTCGGCGGTGTTGAACGCTTGTACCTGGAGCGGATTGCACGTTGTCATGGGGTGACCTTGCGCACTCTTTTGGTGCGCTTTGGTGCTGCTGAAAGTGGATAGATGGAATCGCAAGCCGCGCCCAAGATAGTCGCCAACGCGCCACAGGGGAAGGGGCGGAAGATGAAACCCGCCCTCCCCGGCGTCTACAAAACCAATAACGAGGTCTTTATGAACGCCCCTTTCGATCAGCTGTTCACCTGGCTGAAAGATCACAAGATTACCGAAGTCGAATGCGTGGTCAGCGACCTGACCGGCATCGCCCGCGGCAAGATTGCACCGACCAACAAGTTCCTGCATGAGCGCGGCATGCGCCTGCCGGAGAGCGTGCTGCTGCAAACGGTAACCGGGGATTTTGTCGACGACGACATCTACTACGACCTGCTCGACCCGGCCGACATCGACATGGTCTGCAAGCCGGTTTCCGACGCCGTGTATGTCATCCCGTGGGCCATCGAGCCGACCGCCATCGTCATCCACGACACCTTCGACAAGTTTGGCAATCCGATCGAACTGTCGCCGCGCAACGTGCTGAAGAAAGTCCTGCAGCTCTACACCGACAAGGGCTGGAAGCCGATTGTCGCGCCGGAAATGGAGTTCTACCTGACCCAGCGCTGTGAAGATCCGGACCTGCCGCTCAAGGCACCGCTGGGCCGTTCGGGTCGTGCGGAAAGCGGGCGCCAGTCGTTCTCGATCGATGCCGCCAACGAATTCGATCCGTTGTTCGAAGACGTTTACGACTGGTGCGAACTGCAAGGCCTGGATCTTGACACGTTGATCCACGAAGACGGCCCGGCGCAGATGGAAATCAACTTCCGTCATGGCGATGCGCTGGATCTGGCCGACCAGATCACCGTGTTCAAGCGCACTCTGCGCGAAGCGGCGCTCAAGCACAACGTCACCGCGACGTTCATGGCCAAGCCGATCGGCGACGAGCCGGGCAGCGCCATGCACCTGCACCAGAGCGTCGTCGAGATCGCTACGGGTCAGCCGATCTTCGCCGATGCCGAGGGCAACATGAGCGAGCTGTTCCGTCATCACATCGGTGGCTTGCAGAAATACATCCCGAAAGTCCTGCCGATGTTCGCGCCGAACGTCAATTCGTTCCGCCGCTTCCTGCCGGACACCTCGGCGCCGGTCAACGTCGAATGGGGCGAAGAGAACCGCACGGTCGGCCTGCGAGTGCCGACATCGGGGCCGGAATCGATGCGCGTGGAGAACCGCTTGCCCGGCGCCGACGCCAACCCGTATCTGGCGATTGCCGCAAGCCTGCTGTGCGGCTACATCGGCATGGTCGAGAAGATCGAGCCGAGCGCGGCGGTCGAAGGCCGGGCCTACGAACGGCGCAATCTGCGCCTGCCCATCACCATCGAAGAAGCCCTGACGCAGATGGAAGAGTGCCCGAAGGTGGCCGAGTACCTGGGCAGTAAATTCGTCCGCGGCTACGTCGCGGTCAAACGCGCCGAGCATGAAAACTTCAAGCGCGTGATCAGCTCGTGGGAGCGGGAGTTCCTGCTGCTCAGCGTCTGACCCCGCGCCCGTCCCTGTGGGAGCGAGCCTGCTCGCGAAGACGGCCGCACAGTTGATCGTTCCCATGCTCCCGCGTGGGACCGCATCCCGGGACGCTCTGCGTCCCATCCAAAGCCGAACGCGGAGCGTCCGTTGCGGCATTCCCACGCAGAGCGTGGGAGCGATCATTACAAGAAGAGGTGTCGAAATGCGTCTATTGAAATCCGTACTCCCGGTCGCACTGAGCGTGCTGTTCAGTGCCGTAGCCCACGCCGAGCCCCAGGTCAGCGTCTACAACTGGACCGACTACATCGGCGAAACCACCCTCGCCGACTTCCAGAGCAAGACCGGGATCAAGGTGATCTACGACGTCTTCGACTCCAACGAAACCCTTGAAGGCAAACTCCTCGCCGGTCGGACCGGATATGACGTGGTAGTGCCGTCCAACCATTTCCTCGCTCGCCAGGTAAAGGCCGGCGCGTTCATGAAACTCGATCGTTCACAGTTACCAAACTGGAAGAACTTGGACCCGAAACTGCTTGAATTGCTTGAGAAAAATGATCCCGGCAATGCGCATTCGGTTCCCTATCTGTGGGGCACCAACGGCATCGGTTACAACGTCGACAAGGTCAAGCAAGTGCTCGGCATCGACCACATCGACTCCTGGGCCGTGCTGTTCGAACCCGAAAATCTGAAGAAGCTCAGCCAGTGCGGCGTGTCGATGATGGACTCCGCCGACGAAGTCTTCCCGGCCATCCTCAACTACATGGGCATGGACCCGCGCAGTGAAAACCCTGAAGACTACAAAAAGGCCGAAGCCAAGCTCCTGAGCATCCGCCCGTACATCACCTATTTCCATTCATCCAAATACGTGTCGGACCTGGCCAATGGTGACATCTGCGTCGCGTTCGGTTACTCCGGCGATGTGTTCCAGGCAGCCAACCGCGCCAAGGAAGCCAAGAACGGTGTGAATATCGCTTACGCCATCCCCAAGGAAGGCGCCAACCTGTGGTTCGATCTGCTGGCGATCCCAGCCGATGCGAGCAACGCCAAAGAGGCGCACGCCTTCATCAACTACCTGCTCGATCCGCAGGTGATCGCCAAGGTCAGCGCCACCGTCGGCTACGCCAATCCGAATCCGGCGGCCAAGCCGTTCATGGATGAGGCACTGGTCAACAACCCTGAGGTTTACCCGCCGCAGTCGGTGCTCGACAAACTCTACATTTCCTCGACCCCGCCCCAGGCGATCATGCGTCTGATGACCCGGTCGTGGAGCAAAGTGAAGTCGAACAAATGAATCAGCACAGCGCACAACACACCGGCTCTTATTACGCCGCTTCTGCGCGGGCGAGCACGCCCTACCCTGCGCTGGATGGTGATTTGCTTGCTGATGTCTGCGTAATCGGTGGCGGCTTCACTGGCGTCAATACCGCGATTGAGCTGGCGCAGCGCGGTCTGTCGGTGGTGTTGCTTGAGGCGCGACGTATCGGCTGGGGCGCCAGCGGGCGCAATGGCGGTCAGCTGATTCGCGGTATCGGCCATGAAGTCGAGGGGTTCGCTCGCTACCTTGGCCAGGACGGCGTGCGCTATCTGCAGCGCGCCGGCATCGATTCGGTGGAGCTGGTGCGCCAGCGCATCACTGACAACGCCATCGCCTGTGATCTGCGCTGGGGCTTTTGCGAACTGGCCAACACCGCCGCGCAATTCGCCGCGTTCAAGCAGGAACAGGACAGCCTCGCCGAACTCGACTATGCCCACGCAACGAGGCTGGTCGGGCCGGAACAGATCCGGCAGCAAGTGGTCGACGCTGGTGTGTACGCCGGCGGATTGATCGACATGGGTTCGGGGCACTTGCATCCGCTGGATCTGGTGCAAGGTGAGGCGCGTCTCGCGGCATCGCTGGGCGTGCGGATCTTTGAGCAGAGTCCGGTGCTGGAAATCCTCCATGGCCCGACCGTCGAGGTGCGCTGCGCCGCGGGTTCAGTGCGCGCCGGCAGCCTGGTGCTTGGCTGCAACGCGCATCTGGATGAACTGGAACCCAAGCTCAGCGGCAAAGTGCTGCCCGCCGGCAGTTACATCATCGCCACCGAGCCGTTGGACGAAAGCCGCGCCGCCCAGTTGATTCCGCAGAACCTGGCGCTGTGCGATCAAAAAGTCGGGCTGGACTATTACCGACTCTCGTCTGATCGACGGTTGCTGTTTGGCGGCGCTTGTCATTATTCCGGGCGCGATCCGGCGGACATCGCCGCCTATATGCGCCCGAAAATGCTCAAGGTGTTCCCGCAACTGGCCGATGTGCGAATCGACTACCAATGGGGCGGCAAGATCGGCATTACCGCCAATCGCTTCCCCCAGGTTGGCCGACTCAAACAGCACCCGAACGTGTTTTACGCGCAGGGTTATTCCGGCCATGGCCTCAACGTCACGCACTGGTGCGCGAAGTTGTTGGGCGAAGCCATTCATGCCGGGCACAGCCAAGGCATGGACGTGTTCAGCGGCGTGCCGCACATGACCTTCCCCGGTGGCCCGGCCTTGCGTTCGCCGCTGCTGGCGCTGGGCATGTTCTGGTATCGCTTGCGCGAAATGCTCGGCTGAGCCCGCCAAGATTCTGGCCCCTGTAGGAGCTGCCGAAGGCTGCGATCTTGGGACGCAGAGCGTCCCGGGCTGCATTCCCACGCAGAGCATGGGAACGATCAGGTCGCAGCCTTCGGCAACTCCTTGCACTGCAATCGCGTCCCACGCCAGCTATACACATTTGCTCTATCGCCAAGCACTTCTATATTGATGAGGTGCTTTTGCGTTCCTGACGCTCAGTGCCCGATAAATTGAGGAGGACATGGATGAAGTCGTCAGCCAGCGATGAGCCGCTAGCACCCGGTCAAGCGCCGATCAAAACCCGCCGTTTCGCTATTTCACTGGTATGGATCGTGCCGATTGTGGCGGTGCTGGTCGGGATTTCGCTGGTGATTCACAACATCCTTCAGGAAGGCCCGGTCATCACCGTTACCTTCAAGACCGGCGATGGTCTGACCGCGAACAAGACCGAAGTCCGGTACCGCAACGTAGTCATCGGCCATGTCTCCGACGTCGAACTGGCCAACGACCATAGACACGTCAACGCCACGATCAAACTCGCCAAGCAGGCCGAAGCCTTCACCCGCGAGGATTCGCAATTCTGGGTGGTGCGTCCACGTATCGGCGCCGGCGGGGTCTCGGGCATCGATACGCTGCTGTCGGGCGATTACATCGGCGCCGACATAGGTCAGGCCAATACCCGCTCAAAAAACTTCAAAGGTCTGGAGAACCCGCCGCCGATCACCTACGGCGAACCGGGCAAACGCTTTACGCTGCACACCGCGGACCTTGGCTCGCTGGACATCGGCTCCCCCGTTTATTACCGCAAGATTCCGGTTGGCCAGGTTGTGTCCTACGCGCTGGACCCGGACGGCAAAGGCGTCAATATCGAAGTGTTCGTGCATTCGCCCAACGATGCCTACGTCACCGAAAACACCCGCTTCTGGAACGCCAGTGGCATCGACATCAATGTCGGCGCCAACGGTTTCGCGGTGAAAACCGAATCGCTGTCGACCCTGCTGGTCGGCGGCATCGCTTTCCGCGCCCCGGACTACAGCCCCGATGATAAGCCGGCCAGCGACGACAAGAGTTTCGAGCTGTTTGCCAACCAGACCGCCGCCCTCGCCCCGCCCGACGGCAAGGCGCAATACCTGGCGCTGCGGTTTGATCAGGCCTTGCGCGGCCTCAAGGTGGATGCGCCCGTGGAGTTTCTCGGTATCGAAATCGGCCGGGTGGTGGCGGTCAATCTCGACTTCGACGAGGTCAAGCGCACCTTTCCGGTGAATGTCGGCATTGTCATTTATCCGCAGCGACTCGGCCGTGCCCACGCGAAGATTCTCAAGACCTACCATGGCGACGAAAACGACGAGGCCACCGGCGCGCGCCTGATCGGCACGTTCATTGAAAATGGCCTGCGCGCCCAGGCCCGCAATGGCAACCTGCTCACCGGTCAGTTGTATATTTCGCTGGATTTCTACCCCAAAGCGCCGAAAGTCGCGTTCGACCCCAAGGCACGGCCGGTCACCATTCCGACCGTTCCCGGCAGCCTCGAACAATTGCAGGAAAAACTCGAGGCGATGGTCAACAAGATCAACGCATTGCCGGTTGAACGCATCGCCAGCAACCTCGACGGCAATCTGGTCGAACTGCGCAAGGGCCTGAAGCAGTTCAACGCCAGGACTCTGCCGGGGGTACAGAGCACCCTCGCCGACGTCAGCAAGACCTTGCAGTCCGCCAATTCGACCCTCGCCGAGGATTCACCGCAACGCGAGCAACTCACCGAGACCCTCGACGAACTTGGGCGCATGTCGCGCTCGTTGCGAGAGCTGTCGGATTACCTCGGTCGCCACCCTGAGTCGCTGATTCGCGGGCGTCCCGACAACGCCGCGCCGCTGGACCTCAAAGGACCGCCACGCAATTGAGCACAGGAGCTGAATCCATGGCTTTACCGTTGAAGATCACCGTGCTCGCTGCCTTCGTGCTGCTGACTGCGTGCCGTAGCGACCCGATCAGCTTTCACACACTGACCCCGGCGCAACCGGGTGCCAGCCGCAACGGTGCCGACATCGCCATTGAAAGCATCAGCGTGCCGCCACAGGTCGATCGCGCGCAGATTGTGATTCGCCAGGGCAACAGCGGCGTGGCGATTCTGGAAACCGATTGGTGGAGCGCCACCCTTGCCGATGAGTTGCGCGGCGCGCTGATCGATCAATTGAGCAGCGGTGTCGGCCAGCAGCGCGCCTCCGTGCGTATCGACGTGCAGCGCTTCGATTCGATTCCCGGCCAGTACGCCTTGATCGATGTGAAATGGCGAGTGCGCCCGCTGGGTGCTGAAGACGCGGCGCTACTGACCTGTCGCTCGGTGTTGCAGACGCCTTCAGGGCCAAGCATCGACGAGCTGGTGACTGCGCAACAGAACAACGTCAAACGGCTTGCTGCACAAATCACTCAGGCTGCGACGACCGCGCGCAATTGCCCTTCATCGGGCTAATCGCGTCACAAATCGAAGCGATCCACCGCCCGCCGCCGCTCGTTGTCATCGCGCACATCGTAGTTGGCGGTCGTCTGGATATTGCTGTGATGCGCCAGTTTCTGCGCGATCGACAGGTCGTGCTCTTCGATCACCCGGGTGATGAATGAACGCCGAAAATCGTGGGGCATGATTTTTACCCCGACCTGCGTACCGCGCTGGCGGGCGATGTAGTAAATCGCGTGTTTGGTGATGCGCTCGCGGGTGATGTGGCTGCCCCGGCGAATGCGATTGAACAAAAAAGCATCGTCGCTCTCGCCTTCCTTGAGCTGTGAACGACGCAGTTCCAGCCAGGCATCGAGCTTGGCAAAGGCCCAGGCCGGCGCGTACTTGATCAGCTGTTTGTTGCCCTTGCCGGTGACGGTCAGGCTGCGCTCTTTGAAGTCGACCTGACTCAGATCCAGATCCACCGATTCCGACTTGCGCATGCCGGTGCCGTACAGCAGCGCTATCACCGCCGCATCACGCAAGCCCTGCGGGCGCGGGTCGGCAGCGCAGACTTCCATCAGTTCGTGAATCAGCGTGCGCTTGAGGTTGCGCCCTTGGGACAGCCGCGTGCCGGCTATGCCCTTGACCGAACGCATCTTCAACAGGTGATCCTGGCTGATCAGGCTCATGCGCCACGCCTCGTTCATCACCCCGCGCACGGCGTTCACGTAAAGCGACGAGGTGTTCGGTGCATAACCGTCGGCACGCAAAGCGGCGACCAGCGCCACCACGTCCTCCGGTTGCAGACCGTGCCACGGGATCTCTTCGATATCGACGTCCTCGAAACCGAGGCGGTCAGCGGCATCTTGCAGCACATAGCGCATGGTCAACTGGCTGGAAGGTGCCAGTCGTGCCAGGTAAACGGTCAGCGGATTGCTGGTGGACGGTGCAGGTTGGGTACTCGACAAATCACTCAAACGAAACGGCCTTGAAATAAAAAACGATTCAACAAAAACAATAAATGCATGAAATGAAACGCAAAAAAACGGCGTGACTCAATGACAGGGGTTGCCGCGAAAGGCCGACAACCTGCCGTTCGAGGCCGTAAAAGTCAATCGGGCATTCCCCGAACGGTCTGTTTGCTGCTTTATCAGCACGGTAGGCGAACTGAAACATCGCGCTCTTATGTTCGATGCAGGGACTGCGAACAGGAGTGCGGCATGAAGATCACGGTATTTGGCAGTGGTTATGTCGGTCTGGTGCAAGCGGCGGTGCTGGCCGAGGTCGGTCACGACGTTGTGTGCATGGATGTCGACGCGCAGAAAATCGAGCAGTTACGCCAGGGCCACGTCAGTATTTTCGAGCCGGGGCTGGCCAGTCTGGTGCGCGAGGGCCTGGATTCGCAGCGCCTGCAATTCACCACTGATGAGCGGCTTGCGGTGTTGCATGGGCGGGTGGCGTTCATTGCGGTGGGCACGCCGTCACGCGAGGACGGTTCGGCGGACCTGCGCTACGTGCTGTCGGTCGGCGACGCGATTGCCCGGCATCGCCAACAGCCGTTGATCGTCGTGGAAAAGTCCACGGTGCCGGTGGGCACGGGTGACGCTTTGCGCAGCCACATCGAAAAGGCCCTGATCAAGATTGGCCGCCTGCTGCAGTTTGATATCGTCTCCAACCCGGAATTTCTCAAGGAAGGTTCAGCGGTTGCTGATTGCCGGCGGCCGGATCGTATCGTCATCGGTTGCGAAGGCGCGGAAGTGCGCGATGTGATGCGCGATCTGTACGCGCCATTCAACCGCAACCATGACCGCATCCTGTTCATGGACCTGCGCAGCGCCGAGCTGACCAAATACGCCGCCAACTGCATGCTGGCGACCAAGATCAGTTTCATCAACCAGATCGCCGAACTCGCCGAGCACCTCGGCGCGGACATCGAATCAGTGCGCCAGGGCATCGGTGCCGATACGCGGATTGGCTATCACTTTATCTACCCGGGTTGCGGCTACGGCGGTTCGTGTTTTCCCAAAGACATGCGAGCGTTGATTCACAGTGCCGAACAGGCGCATTGCTCCAGTGATCTACTGCAAGCGGTAGAAGCGATCAACCAGCGCCAGAAACACAAACTGTTTGAACGCATCAACGCCTTCTACCGGGGAGATTTGCGCGGCAGGACCTTTGCCTTGTGGGGCCTGGCGTTCAAGCCCAACACCGACGACATGCGCGACGCGCCGAGCCGGGTTCTGCTCGAAGATTTATGGGCTGCCGGGGCCAGCGTGCGCGCGTTTGATCCGGAGGCCATGGTGGAAACCCAGAATCTCTATCCAAACGAATCAAAACTGATGCTGATGGGCACGCCGGAATCGGTACTGGGCGGCGCCGATGCGCTGATCATCTGCACCGAATGGCAACAGTTCAAGGCCCCGGATTTCGAGCTGATCAAACAGCGCCTCAATAGCCCGGTGATCTTTGACGGCCGCAACTTGTACGACGCCGAGCGTCTGGCGCGCAATGGTTTCCAGTATTTCCCGATGGGGCGCGGTGAATCGTGCAAGTTGCCGATCACCTTGCGGCAGAGGCCGGCGGCTTCGGATGTGGCTTGAACTGGCCCTGTGGGAGTCATTGCAAATTATGAGCTACACCGACCCTGTGGGAGCGAGCCTGCTCGCGAATACGGTATGTCAGCGACATCGCAGGTGACTGATCCGTCGCCTTCGCGAGCAGGCTCGCTCCCACAGGGAAATCATGTGCTCCGAGGGACGCTGGTGTATCAGCTTGACCGGTGGCAGCTGCCCAGAGAGGATGGCGTTCGCTCAGGCTTCCCGAATAAGGACATTCCCCTTCCGTGGCCATCTATTCGCCGTTCATTCGCCGGTTGATGATCAGCTCACTGACCGTGGTCATCAGCCGCGCCCTGGTCAGTCCGTTGCTGACGCTCTTCCTCAGCAACAAGCTTGGCCTCAATCCGCAGGATGTCGGCTTGCTGCTCGGCATCGCCGTGTTCAGCGCCACGCTGCTGTCGCTGTACGGTGGCTACATCATCGACAAGCTGGACAAGCGCCAGCTGCTGATTGTGGCCATGCTCTCCAGCGGTATCGGCCTGATCCTGCTGACCTTCGCGCAGAACCTGTATCTGGTCACCCTGGTGCTGATCATCAGCGAAACCGCGTCGGCGCTGTTCCTGATCGGCTCCAAGGCGATCCTCAGTGAAAACCTGCCGGTGGGCCAGCGGGTCAAGGCGTTTTCCCTCAATTACACGCTGACCAATATCGGCTACGCCGTCGGACCGATGATTGGCGTGGTGATTGCCGGGGTGCAGCCGTCCGCGCCGTTCATCGTTGCCGGTGCGATCGCCATTGGCAGTATTTTTCTGCTGCTCGGCGCGACCCGGGATGCCAGTCCGATAACTTCCGGCAGTGCGCCGCAAAGTTTCCTCAACACGCTGATGATCCTGAAAAACGACAGAACGATGGTGCTGTTCACCCTTGGCTGCCTGCTCAGCACGTTGGTGCACGGACGCTTCACCCTGTACCTGTCGCAATACCTGCTGGTCACCCACACCCAGCAACAGACCCTGGACACCATGGCCGCCCTGCTCGCCTGCAACGCAATCACAGTAATCCTGCTGCAATACCAGGTCGGTCGCTGGCTCAGCCGCGAACACCTGCGTCACTGGATTGCTGGCGGCACTGCGCTGTTCATCGTCGGGTTGATTGGCTTCAGCGTGGCGGACAGCCTGCTCGGCTGGTGCGTGGCGATGTTCATCTTCACCTTGGGCGAAATGATCATTTACCCGGCAGACTTCCTCTTCGTGGATACCCTCGCCCCGGAGGCACTGCGCGGCAGCTACTACGGCGCGCAGAACCTGGCGGCACTCGGCGGTGGGGCGAGCCCGGTGCTGTGCGGGTTTCTGCTGATGCATACACCGGCGCCGAGCATGTTCTACGCCCTGAGCGGCTTGGCGGCGCTGGGCGGTTATCTATGCTTCGTCAGCGCGCGGCGCACCCGTTCAATGCAAAAATAGTGCACTAAAACTGCATTTATATGAATTTGTCAGCATCGAGTTTGATCGGCAAACTACGCGCGTTCCTCCCCCAATGTTGGAACGCTTCGAGGGCTTTCCGGATATGCCGGACAAGTCCTTTTTTTTGCCCCGGATTTTTGTAAAGGATCAGTTCTACATGCTTGCTCGCTGGTTGCCCGCTGCCATCAATACCCGCCCCACTGAATGGAGCCGTGCCGCGATCGGCATGGCCTTGGGCACGTTGTTCAGCGTGTGGATGTGCGCGCAGGTGTTCGGCCATGACGTTGCCTTTCACCTGGTCGGCCCGCTCGGCGCTTCGGCGGTGCTGCTGTTCGCCGTGTCCTCCGGCGCCCTCGCCCAGCCATGGTCGATTCTCGGCGGCTACCTGTGTGCTGGCGTGGTCGCCTTGCTGGTCGCCCATGTGCTTGGCCGTACGCTGGGCAGCGCCTGCCTCGCCGCCGGCATGGCGGTGATTCTGATGTGCTGGCTGCGTTGCCTGCACCCACCGGCCGGCGCATTGGCGTTGACACTGGTGCTCGCCGACCCTGCAACCATCGCCATGGACTGGAAAGCCATGGAGCCGGTGATGCTCGGCGCCCTGTGCATGCTCGTCAGCGCGCTGGCCTATAACAACCTGACCCGCATCCGCTATCCGAAACGCGCTGCCGACCCGGCACCGCCAGTGGTCCCGGTCGACCGCCAGGCGATCACCGCCGAAGACCTCAAGCTTGCGCTGGCCGACATGGAAGCCTTCATCGACGTCACCCCCGAAGACCTCGAACGCCTGATCCACGCCAGCGAACTGCACGCCAAGCGCCGCAGCATCAGCGAAACCTTCCGATAACCACGCAATTTCGAGGCATGTAAAAACGCAGATTCCCCCTGCACATATCCCCGTTGTACACGACAAATTTGCACTGTTACGATCCGCTAACGCCCGCGCGCGGGCTTTTCGAATAAAGACAATAAAAAGCAGGGAGTTACAGATGACAGCTCAGGCTTCATCCCGGCGGACCCCGTCCATGGATGCCATGCAAAACGACGTGCTGGCCGAGGTGCGCAACCATATCGGCCACCTGACCCTCAACCGCCCTGCGGGCCTCAATGCAATCACCCTGGACATGGTGCGTCTGCTGCAACAGCAGCTCGATGCCTGGGCGTCTGACGCCGATGTGCACGCCGTGGTATTGCGCGGTGCCGGCGAAAAGGCTTTCTGCGCCGGCGGTGATATTCGTTCGCTGTACGACAGCTACAAGAGCGGCGACACGCTGCACGAA
This sequence comes from Pseudomonas sp. CCNWLW23, assembly GCF_037095675.1. NCBI lineage: Bacteria > Pseudomonadati > Pseudomonadota > Gammaproteobacteria > Pseudomonadales > Pseudomonadaceae > Pseudomonas > Pseudomonas sp. CCNWLW23. The sequence continues at coordinate 78,806 of NZ_JBAWKM010000006.1, forward strand.
GATTTCTTCGTCGAGGAATACGCCCTCGACCTGACGATTCATCACTACCGCAAACCGGTGCTGGCCCTGATGGACGGTTTCGTCCTCGGCGGTGGCATGGGCCTGGTACAAGGCGCCGATCTGCGCGTGGTCACCGAGAAGAGCCGACTGGCGATGCCGGAAGTGGCCATCGGTTATTTCCCCGACGTCGGCGGCAGTTATTTCCTGCCACGCATTCCCGGTGAGCTGGGAATTTATCTGGGTGTCAGCGGCGTGCAGATTCGCGCGGCCGATGCGCTGTACTGCGGCCTCGCCGACTGGTATCTGGACAGCAGCAAACTGGCCCTGCTCGACGAAAAACTCGATCAGATGGAGTGGCAGGACACGCCGCTCAAGTCGCTGCAGAACCTGCTGGCCAAGCACGCCGTACAAACCCTGCCCGATGCGCCCCTCCAAGCATTGCGCCCGGCCATCGACCACTTCTTCGCCCTGCCCGACGTGCCGAGCATGATCGAGCAATTGCGCGCCGTCACCGTCGCCGACAGCCACGAATGGGCGGTCACCACGGCGGATCTGCTGGAAACCCGCTCGCCGCTGGCCATGGCCGTGACCCTGGACATGCTCCGTCGCGGCAGGCACCTGAGTCTGGAGAATTGCTTTGCGCTGGAGCTGCATCTGGACCGCCAGTGGTTTGCCCGTGGCGACCTGATCGAAGGCGTGCGCGCCCTGCTGATCGACAAGGACAAGTCACCGCGCTGGAACCCGCCGACCGTTGCTGAGCTGGACGCTGCGCAGGTTGCGAGCTTCTTCCATGGTTTTGATGAGAGCGGGAGCTGAGTCATGCACGATCTCGAACTGACTGAAGAACAAGTGATGATCCGCGACATGGCCCGGGATTTTGCCCGTGGCGAAATCGCGCCCCACGCCCAGGCCTGGGAAAAGGCTGGCTGGATCGACGACGCCCTGGTGGCGAAGATGGGCGAGCTGGGCCTGCTCGGCATGGTCGTGCCCGAGGAATGGGGTGGCACCTACGTCGATTACGTCGCCTATGCCCTGGCGGTTGAGGAAATCTCTGCCGGTGACGGCGCGACCGGCGCGTTCATGAGCATCCACAACTCGGTAGGCTGCGGGCCGGTGCTCAACTACGGCAGCGCCGAACAGAAACAGACCTGGCTGGCTGATCTGGCCAGTGGGCAGACCATCGGTTGTTTCTGCCTGACCGAACCCCAGGCCGGCTCCGAAGCACACAACCTGCGCACCCGCGCCGAACTGCGCGACGGCCAATGGGTGATCAACGGTGCCAAGCAATTCGTCAGCAATGGCAAACGGGCGAAACTGGCGATCGTCTTCGCGGTAACCGATCCGGATCTCGGCAAAAAAGGCCTGTCAGCGTTTCTGGTGCCCACCGACACACCGGGTTTCATCGTCGATCGCACCGAACACAAAATGGGCATCCGCGCCTCCGACACCTGCGCGGTGACGCTGAACAACTGCAGCATCCCCGAGGCCAATCTGCTCGGCGAACGCGGCAAGGGCCTGGCGATTGCCCTGTCCAACCTTGAAGGCGGACGCATCGGCATCGCCGCGCAGGCATTGGGTATCGCCCGGGCAGCGTTTGAAGCGGCGTTGGCCTACTCGAAAGACCGGGTGCAATTCGACAAGCCGATCATTGAGCACCAGAGCATCGCCAATCTGCTGGCTGACATGCACATGCAGATCAACGCCGCACGGTTGCTGATCCTCCATGCAGCGCGGCTGCGCACGGCGGGTAAACCATGCTTGTCCGAGGCCTCACAGGCCAAGCTGTTCGCGTCGGAAATGGCCGAGAAAGTGTGTTCGTCGGCGATCCAGATCCATGGCGGCTATGGCTATCTGGAGGATTACCCAGTCGAGAAGTACTACCGCGATGCGCGGATTACCCAGATCTATGAAGGGTCGAGCGAGATACAGCGGATGGTGATTGCGCGGGATTTGAAGAACTACCAGTTGTAATGGCGTTGGCCCTTCACCTCACCCCAGCCCTCTCCCCAGGGAGAGGGAGCCGACCGAGTCGGTTACGGATTCAGCGGCAACCTTTCAGGTCGGCGTAATTTGCCCATATCACGCGGTCAGTCCCCTCTCCTTGGGGAGAGGGCTAGGGTGAGGGGCTTTTGAAGGTCACACACTATTTGCCTTGGAATGCAGCCTCACGCTTGGCAATAAACGCCGCCATCCCTTCCTTCTGATCCTGCGTCGCAAACGCGGCATGGAACACCCGTCGCTCAAAGCGCACGCCTTCGCTCAGATTGACCTCGAACGCGCGGTTGACGCTCTCCTTGATCATCATCGCAATCGGCAGCGACTTGCCGGCGATCACTGCCGCGACTTTCAGCGCTTCATCAAGCAGCTCATCGCTCGGCACGATGCGCGCGACGATGCCGCAACGCTCGGCCTCCACGGCGTCGATCATGCGCCCGCTCAGGCACATTTCCATGGCTTTGGCTTTGCCCACGGCGCGGGTCAGGCGCTGGGTGCCGCCCATGCCCGGCAGCACGCCGAGGTTGATTTCCGGCTGGCCGAATCTGGCGTTGTCGCCGGCCAGGATGAAGTCGCACATCAGCGCCAGTTCACAACCTCCGCCAAGGGCAAAACCATTGACCGCCGCAATGATCGGCTTGCGCCGGTTGGCCACTCGATCGCTGTCGCTGAACAGATCGTCCATGTATATCTGCGGATAGGTCAGCTCAGCCATTTCCTTGATGTCCGCGCCGGCGGCAAAAGCTTTTTTCGAACCGGTGAGGACGATGCAGCCAATGTGCGCATCGGCTTCCAGCGTATCGAGGGCGTGGTTCACTTCGCTGACCAGTTGCGCGTTCAGCGCGTTCAGCGCCTGTGGCCGGTTGAGGGTGATCAGGCCGACGCGGTCGCGAGTTTCCAGCAGAATCGTTTCGTAAGTCATGAATAAAATTCCTTGTCAGAGATTGCGCGAAATGACCATGCGCTGAATGTCGCTGGTGCCTTCGTAGATCTGGCAGACGCGCACGTCGCGGTAGATGCGTTCCAGCGGGAAGTCGTTGAGGTAACCGTAACCGCCGAGGGTTTGCAAGGCCATGGAACAGACCTTCTCGGCCATTTCCGAGGCGAACAGCTTGGCCATCGACGCCTCGACCAGCGCCGGTTGGCCGCTGTCACGCAAGGCTGCGGCGTAATGCACCATCTGCCGGGCGACGGCAATTTGCGTGGCCATGTCCGCCAGGCGGAACGCCACGGCCTGATGCTCGATGATCGGCTTGCCGAAGGTGTCACGCTCGCGGGCGTAATCACGGGCGGCTTCGAATGCGGCGCGGGCCATGCCGACGGCTTGTGAGGCGATACCGACGCGGCCGCCTTCAAGGTTGGCCAAGGCAATCTTGTAGCCCTCGCCCTCCTCGCCAAGGCGGTTGGCCACCGGCACTTTCACATCTTCGAAGAGGATCTGGCAGGTGTCGGAGGCGTGCTGGCCGAGTTTGTCTTCGACTCGCGCGACTTTGTAGCCGGGCGAGTCGGTCGGCACGATAAACGCGCTGATCCCGCGTTTGCCGGCGCTCGGGTCAGTCACGGCAAACACGATCACGATGCCGGCGTTCTGCCCGGAGGTGATGAACTGTTTGCAGCCGTTGAGCACGTAGTGATCGCCTTCCAGTCGTGCGCGGGTTTTCAGGCTGCTGGCATCGGAACCGGCCTGCGGTTCGGTCAGCGCGAACGCACCGAGCATGGCGCCGCTGGCCAACGGTTTGAGGAAGCGTTCACGCTGGTCGTCATTGCCGAACTTGAGAATCGGCACGCAGCCGACCGAGTTGTGCACGCTCATGATCGTCGAACAGGCACCGTCGCCGGCGGCGATTTCTTCCAGGGCCATGGCGTAGGCCAGGTAGCCGGTGTCACAGCCGCCCCACTGCTCCGGCACGAGCATGCCGAAGAAGCCCAGCTCGGCCATCTCGGCGATGGCTTCCTTGGGGAAACGGTGTTCGCGATCCCACTCGGCGGCGAACGGCTTGAGCCGCTCCTCGGCAAACTGCCGGGCCATGTCGCGGATCTGGGTTTGGTCTTCGTTGGGGATCATGGTGATTCCTTCAAATCTGAGTACGACATAGAACCCTGTGGGAGCGAGCCTGCTCGCGAAAGCGGTGTCTCAGTCACGCATGTGCCGGCTGAAACGACGTCTTCGCGAGCAGGCTCGCTCCCACAGTTGATCGGCGATGCCTTCAGTAAACGCATTCCACAGCCATGGCCGTGGCTTCGCCGCCGCCAATGCAGATCGCTGCAATGCCGCGCTTGAGCTGTTTCTGCCGCAGCGCCGCGAGCAACGTCACCAGAATCCGCGCCCCCGATGCACCGATCGGATGGCCCAGCGCGCAGGCGCCGCCGTGCACGTTGAGCTTGTCGTGGGGAATCTCCAGGTGCGTCATCGCCGCCATGCCGACCACGGCAAACGCTTCGTTCACTTCAAACAGATCCACTTGATCCAGCGCCCAACCGGTCTTCTTCACCAGTTTCTTGATCGCGCCAATCGGTGCGGTGGGAAACAGCCCAGGGGTATCAGCGAACGCAGCGTGGCCATGAATCACCGCCAGCGGCTTGAGGCCCAGTTGCTGCGCGTGGGACTGGCGCATCAGCACCAGCGCGGCCGCGCCGTCGGAAATCGAGCTGGAGTTGGCCGCGGTGACCGTGCCGCCCTCGCGGAACGCCGGTTTCAGCGAGGCGACTTTGTCGAGTTTGGCTTTTGGCGGCTGTTCATCGTTGCTGATCACTACCTGCTCTTTGCCGACGGTCACCGTCAGCGGGACGATTTCGTCCTTGAAGCTGCCATCCTTGATCGCCTGTTGCGCGCGGGTGGTCGAGGCAATGGCGAAAGCGTCCTGCGCCTCGCGGCTGAAGCTGTTGGCCTCGGCGCAATCCTCGGCGAAGGTGCCCATCAGGCGGCCCTTGTCGTAGGCGTCTTCGAGGCCGTCGAGGAACATCGAATCGAGCACGCGGCCATGGCCCATGCGATAGCCGGCGCGGGCGCGATCGAGCAGGTACGGCGAGTTGGACATGCTTTCCATGCCGCCGGCGATCACCACGTCGGCACTGCCGGCAAGCAGCAAGTCGTGGGCCATGATGGTGGTCTGCATGCCCGAGCCGCACATCTTGTTGACCGTGGTGCAGCGCGTCGATTTGTCCAGCCCGGCGCCCAGCGCAGCCTGTCGTGCCGGCGCCTGGCCGAGGCCGGCAGGCAGTACGCAACCGAACAGCACTTCATCAACCGCATCACTGGCGACACCGGCGCGTTCAACCGCAGCCTTGATCGCCGCCGCGCCGAGTTGCGGTGCGCTGAGGCTTTTCAGCTCGCCCTGAAAACCGCCCATCGGTGTGCGGACGGCGCTGACGATAACAATCGGATCGTTGGCAATAGTCATGACTAATCCTCCTTACTTGGCGGCCATGCGCAAGGCGCCGTCGAGACGGATCACCTCGCCGTTGAGCATGCTGTTTTCGATGATATGGCGCACGAGCGCGGCGTATTCGGCGGGCTTGCCCAGACGCGGCGGGAATGGCACGCCGGCGGCCAGCGAGTCGCGCACTTCCGGGGTCATGCCGGCCATCATCGGCGTTTCGAAAATGCCCGGTGCGATGGTCATCACGCGGATGCCGAAGCGCGCCAGTTCGCGGGCGGCCGGCAGGGTCAGGCTGGCGATCGCGCCTTTCGAAGCCGAGTACGCAGCCTGGCCAATCTGACCGTCGAACGCTGCGACCGAGGCGGTGTTGATGATCACGCCACGCTCGCCGTCAGCATTGGCTTCGCTCTCGGCAATGGCCGCAGCGGCCAGGCGCAGCATGTTGAAACTGCCGATCAGGTTGACGTTGATCACTTGCGCAAAGCTGCTGAGCGCGTGAGGGCCATTCTTGCCGAGGATCTTCTCGCCACGCACGATGCCCGCGCAGTTGATCAGGCCGTTGAGGCTGCCAAATGCGGCAACGGTCGCCTGCACAGCGGCTTCGGCGGCAGCTTCATTGCTGATGTCGGCAACCACACTTTGCGCACCGAGGCGCTGGGCCTGCGCGGCGACGGCTTCGGCGTTCATGTCGACCAGCATGACTTTGGCGCCGGCACTGACCAGCAATTCAGCGCTGGCGGCACCGAGGCCTGAAGCGCCGCCGGTGACGATAAAAACCTTGTTCTCGATCTGCATGACGGTGTTTCCTTGGATTCAAGCTGAAACGTTGTGCGCCGCGGCCTCTTGAGCCTTGGCGATTTCCTGGTTGCGCAAGATAAAGCGCTGCAATTTGCCACTCGGGGTTTTGGGCAATTCGCTGACAAATTCGATTTCACGCGGGTACGAATGCGCGGCCAGACGCTTGCGTACGTGTTGGCGCAGTTCTTCGGCCAGCTCCGGCGCGGCGCGGTACTGCGCGCTCAGCACGACGAAGGCTTTGACCAGTTCGGTGCGTTCCGGGTCGGGCTTGCCGACGACCGCCGCTTCGACCACGGCAGGGTGTTCGATCAGGGCACTTTCCACGTCGAACGGGCCGACGCGGTAGCCCGAAGTAGTGATCACATCATCACTGCGGCCGACGAAGCTGATGCTGCCGTCCGGGTTCCACTCCACGGTGTCGCCGCTCAGGTAGTAGTTGCCGACGAAGGCCTTGGTCGGCGCGCCTTCGTAGCCGCCGAACCAGCACATCGGCGACTGCGGGCGGTCGATGGCGAGGATGCCCGGCTGACCGACGCCGAGTTCGTTGTATTGCTCATCGAGCACGACGATGCGATGGCCCGGCGAAGCGAAACCAGCGGCGCCGACATGCACCGGGTGCTCGAGGCCGTGGTGGTTGCACAGCACCATGCCCAGTTCGGTCTGGCCGTAATGATCGTGAATGACCACGCCGAGGTTGTCAGCGAACCAGCGGATCACTTCCGGGTTCAGCGGCTCACCGGCGCTGCTGACGATGCGCAGCTTGCCCTTGATCGATTTTGCGAACTCCTCTCCCCCGGCTATCAGCAAGCGATAGGCAGTGGGCGAGCCGGTGAGATTGGTAATGCCGTATTTGTTGATCACCCGGCAGGTGCTTTCGAGGGTGAACGGGCCATCGTAGAAGGTAATCGGGTGGCCCAGCGCCAACGGCCCGGTCACGCCGAAATAAATGCCGTAGGCCCAGCCCGGATCGGCGACGTTCCAGAATGCGTCTTCAGGACGCAGGTCCACCGCATCGCGGGTGTAGCTCTGGAAAGCGACGATGGCTTTGAGCGGTACTGACAGCGCTTTCGCCGGCCCCGTGGTGCCCGAGGTGAACATCAGCAGGAACGGGTCTTCGCCGGTCAGCAATACCGGCTCGCAGACATTGGAATAGTTGGCCAGCTCAGCCCAGAAACTGAAATCACCACGTACGATGCCCTGACCTTTGGCTCCACCAACGGTGACGATGGTCGGGCATGCGCTGACTTCACTGAGCTTGGGCCGATTGACCGCGTCGGTGACGACGACTTTCGCCCCGGAACTGTTCAGGCGATGTTCAAGAGCTTTCGGCCCGAATGCGGTAAACAGCGGCTGATACACCGCGCCGATGCGCCAGGTGGCGAGCACGGTGATGAGTAATTCGACGTTGCGCGGCAGCAGGCCGGCGACCTTGTCGCCCTTCTGCACGCCCTGGGCGAGGAGGAAATTGGCGAAACGCGCGGCTTTGTCTTGCAGATCAGTGAAGGTGTAAGTCGCACTTGAGCCGTCGCGACCTTCCCAGAACAACGCAATACGCCCGGGCAAGGCATGGCGGTCGCAACATTCGACGCAGGCGTTGAGCGCAGCGAGCGTGCCGCTGAGCGATGCATCGACGGTGTGCTGATAGTTGAACTGTTCGGTGGCAGACAAGTAATCGCGCATTGCCAGAATCCCTCGGTGTTTTTATTAGGCTGGGAACCGTAAACAACACAGGGATAGTCGCGCCGCGCGGGGCTCGGGGCAATGGTCAAAGTTATCAAAGTGGCTGACTGGTTTGGCCAAGCCTTTTAAGGGAATGGTCACGCGGCCCTGGGTGGGAGCGAGCCTGCTCGCAAAGGCGTCGGGTCAGACCACCTCATTGAGGATCAGCGTGCGGTAATGCCCCGGGTTCGACCCGGACCATTTGCGAAACGCCTTGTAGAACGAACTGGCATCCGCAAAGCCCAGCCGTGCAGCAATCTCGACGAAACTGATCGAGGGCTCTGCCAGCCAGGTGATTGCCAATTCCTTTCGCACGCTGTCCTTGAGACCCTGATAAGTCTGCCCTTCCTCGGCCAGACGCCGGCGTAATGTCGACGCGGACATGCACAGTTGCTGGGCCAGCGCCTCGGTTTCCGGCCAGTGCTCGGCGGGCACTTGCCGCAGATCCTGCTTGATCCGGCTGGCGAGGCTGTCGGGGTCGCGGTACTTGACCAGAATGTTCGCCGGCGCCTGGGCCAGGAAGCGCTTGAGTTCTTCGGCACTGCGCTTGATCGGCAGATCGAGACAATCGGCGGAAAAGATCATTCGTGTTCGCGGACGTTCGAAACGCAGGTTTTCCGAAAACATCACCCGATAGTCATCAGTGAAATCCGGTTCGGCGCAGCGCAGTTCAATGGCGAGAATCGGAATCCGCCGCCCGGCCAGCCAGCACGCGACGCCGTGCACGATCATCCAGTAAGTGAAATAGGTGAAGGCGCGGCGCGGTTCGGCGTCGTCTTCGAGCAGGACGATTTCCGCCAGGCTCTGCTGATGCACCAGTTGCGCCGGCAGTTTTTCCAGCATCAGCGACAGGAATGTCAGACCGGTATCCAGCGCCGCCGCCAGCGTCGGTTGCGCCATTGCGCTGCGACACAGAAACGCCAGGCTGCCGGACTTGAGCGGGCGTGGGTCCATGCCGAAGAACTCGTCATCACCGCGTCGTGCCAGCAGGCGCCAGAGTCTGGCGTATTGCGAGGCCGGCACCCTGCCCTCATCGGCCGCTAACAAAGCCGGATCGATGCCGACCTTGCTCAACGCCTCATCCGTCGCCGCGCCCGGGGCACAACTTTGCAGCAGCGCTTCGCGCACCAGTTGAATGGCAATGGTGTCTTTTTCTGCCATGGAGCGAGGTGAGCCTTGTTGTTTTTTGGGTGGTGGGCATCTTAACCCAGCTGCTGAAGTCACCGCAGGGCCAATGTGGGAGCGAGCCTGCTCGCGAACGCGGTGTGTCAGATAAACAAATGTCACAGGCATACCGCATTCGCGAGCAGGAATGACAGTTGTTCAGCTAAGGTTCAGCTAAATGTCAATGAATGCCATTTGGGAATGAGTGTCATTATGTTACAACTTAGCCTCCTATCTAAATCGCTGTGGCTCGCCAATGCTCGTTCCCTTTTTGATCATGTTGCGCGAAGGCATCGAGGCCGCGCTTATCGTCGGCATCATTGCCAGTTATTTGCAGCAGACCGGCCGTGGTCAATGGATGCCAGCGGTATGGATCGGCGTCTTCCTCGCCGCCGCCCTTGCCCTGCTGGTCGGCGGTGGCCTGGAGCTGGTCAGTGCTGAATTCCCGCAAAAGCAGCAGGAGTTGTTCGAAGGCGTGGTCGGTCTGGTCGCCGTGGGCATTCTCAGTTCGATGGTGTTCTGGATGCGCAAGGTCGCGCGGTCGATCAAGCACTCGCTGCAAGCCTCGCTGGATCAGGCGCTGACGCAATCCAGGCATCAGGTGATTGCGTTGATCGCCATGGTCTTCTTCGCCGTCGCTCGCGAAGGCCTGGAAACGGTGTTCTTCCTGCTCGCCGTGTTCCAGCAAAGCGAAGGCCCGGGCGCGCCGATTGGCGCCCTGCTCGGCCTGATCCTGGCGGTGATCGTCGGTTTCCTGATCTACAGCGGCAGCATGCGCCTCAATCTCTCGGCGTTCTTCAAGTGGACCGGATTGTTCATCCTCGTGGTCGCCGCCGGGATTCTCGCCAACTCGGTGCAGGCGCTGCATGAAGCCGGGCTGTGGAATCACCTGCAAACGGTGCTGTTCGACTTCAGCGCGACGCTGCCGATGGACGGCCCGCTGGGCTCGGTGCTGGCCGGCATGTTCGGTTATCAGGATGCGCCGACCGTCAGCACCTTGGGCGCGTACCTGATTTATCTGCTGCTGGCACTGGTGATGTTCTTCATGCCCGCGCCTCGCCAGGCGACGCCAACCACTTCCGTTTCCAGCCAATAAGGCCCTTCATGTCTACTACCCAAACCCCTCCGGCCCTGCGTTGGGCGCTGGCCGGCTCGGTGCTGCTGATGGTCGCCGCCGGCGGGCTGTTCTGGTACGCCTCGAACATGGCCGCCGCCAAGCGTCAGCACAACCATGACGAAATCGTCGTCAACATCCATCCACACAGTTGCGAGCCGAACGCACTGACGGTGCCGGCCGGCCGCGCGAGTTTCCGCATCGTCAATCGCTCCGAGCGTGCGGTCGAGTGGGAAATTCTCGACGGCGTGCTGGTGGTCGAAGAGCGGGAAAACATCGCGCCGGGCCTGAGCCAAGTGATCAACGCCAACCTGCAACCGGGCGACTATGCGATCACCTGCGGCCTGCTCAGCAACCCGCGCGGCACCTTGCACGTCACACCGACGGCCGCTTCCGATGCCGCCGCCAAGGCCAAGCCATCGATGGTGGCTTTCGTCGGGCCGCTGTCGGAATTTCGCGTGTATCTGGCCGTTCAGGGCAGCGCGTTGATCAAAGCGGCGACGGCGCTGAACCAGGCGATCGCCAGTGGTGATCTGGCGCAGGCGCAAGCGTTGTACCTGCCGGCGCGTGCCGCTTATCAGCGCCTGGCGCCGGCGGCGCAGCGCCTGGCCGAGCTCGACAATCGAATCAATGCCCGCGCCGATTACTTCGAAAAGCGCGAGCAGGATCCGGCCTTTGTCGGTTTCCATCGCCTCGAATACGCGCTGTTCCAGCAGCGCAATCTCGACGATGTCACGCCGATTGCCCAGCGCTTGCTCGCAGATGTCACCACCCTCAAGCAACAGTTGCTCGCGCAGTCACTGCCGCCGGAGCAACTGGTGGGCATCGTCGTGCGCAACCTCAACAGCCTCGCCGAGGTGCGCGCCGGCAGCGGCGAGGAAGAACGCTACAGCCACAGCGATCTCAACGGTTTCGCCGCCAACGCGCAGACCGCGCGCAAGGTCGTCGACCTGTTGCGCCCGATGCTGAGCAAATCCGCCGCTGACGTGTTGGGGAATATCGACCAGGCCATGAGTGACTTCGACAACCAGCTCAACGCGTACAAATCCGCCGATGGCTACGTCAGTTACGACGCCGTGACCGCCGCGCAACGCCAGCAGATCGCCGCCAAAGCCAAGGCTCTGGCCGCGGCAATGGATGGCATCGACCCCGCCCTCGGCCTTTCCGGCCTGTAAGCAGAAGACCACGACAGATGAACGATTCAGAACCTCTCAACCTGCAACGACGTCGCGTGCTGATGGGCATGGGCGCCGCCGGTGTCGCCCTTGCCGGATCGGCGCTGAGCTGCCCGGCCATGGCCGCGCAGCCTGCGCAAGTCACCGAAGCGCCCAGCAGCGACAAGACCGAAGACCGCCACGATTTCCACGGTCTGCACCAGGCCGGCATCGTCACCCCGCGCCCGGCCTCCGGGATGCTGGTGGCGTTCGATGTGCTGGCCAGCGATCGCGAAGACCTCGAGCGGCTGTTCCGCACCCTCAACGAACGCATCGCGTTTTTGATGAAGGGCGGCCCGGTCGCGCAGGTCGACCCGAGACTGCCACCGCTGGACTCCGGCATTCTCGGCCCGGTGGTCACCCCGGACAACCTGACCATCACCGTCTCTGTCGGCGATTCGCTGTTCGACGAGCGCTTCGGTCTGGCGGCGGCAAAGCCCAAGCGTCTGCAACGCATGGTCGGCTTTCCCAACGATGCGCTGGACGCCGATTGCTGCCATGGCGACCTCAGTCTGCAGTTCTGCGCCAACACCGCCGACACCAACATTCACGCCCTGCGCGACATCGTCAAAAACCTGCCTGACCTGCTGCTGGTGCGCTGGAAACAGGAAGGCAGCGTGCCGCCGCAAGCGCCGGCCAAACCCGGCGTACCGGCGCAGTCGGCGCGCAACTTCCTCGGTTTTCGCGATGGCTCGGCCAACCCCGATTCCAACGACGCCAAGGCCATGGAGCGGATTGTCTGGGTACAACCGGACAGTGACGAACCGGCCTGGGCTGCCCACGGCAGTTATCAAGCGGTGCGCATCATCCGCAACTTCGTCGAGCGCTGGGATCGCACGCCGTTGCAGGAGCAGGAAAGCATTCTCGGCCGGGTCAAGAGCAGCGGCGCGCCCATCGGCGGCCACAAGGAAAGCGAAGTGCCGGATTACAGCAAGGACCCCGCCGGCAAACTGACCAGGCTCGATGCGCACATTCGTCTGGCCAACCCGCGCACCGCCGCGACCCAGGCCAATCTGATCCTGCGTCGGCCGTTCAACTACTCCAACGGCGTCAACAAGAACGGCCAGCTCGACATGGGCCTGCTGTTCATCTGCTACCAGGCCGATCTGGAAAAAGGCTTTATCACCGTGCAAACCCGACTCAATGGCGAGCCGCTTGAGGAATATCTCAAACCGGTCGGCGGCGGTTATTTCTTCACCCTGCCCGGCGCTACCGGCGATGACGATTTCATCGGTCGCTCGTTACTCGCTGCCACCTCCCAAAACAAAACCGCATGACACCCAACCGACACTGGAGCCGCCCCATGAAAAAGACGCCACTCGCGTTATTGCTGACCCTTGGTTTGCTCAACACCCCGCTGGCGGCGTTTGCCGCGACTGCACCGCTGGATCTGGTGGGACCGGTGTCGGACTACAAGATTTACGTCACCGAAAAGCTCGATGAACTGGCCAGCCACACCCAGCAGTTCACTGACGCGGTGAAGAAAGGCGACTTGGCGACCGCGCAGAAGCTCTACGCGCCGACGCGGGTGTATTACGAGTCGATCGAGCCGATTGCCGAGCTGTTCAGCGATCTCGATGCGTCCATCGACTCGCGTGTCGACGATCACGAAAAAGGCGTAAAGGCCGAGGACTTCACGGGCTTTCACCGGATCGAATATTCGTTGTTCGCGGAGAAATCCACCCAAGGCCTGGACGCATTGGCGGACGGTTTGAACAAAGACGTGCAGGATCTGCAAACCCGTGTGGCCGGTCTGACCTTCCCGCCGGAGAAAGTCGTTGGCGGCGCTGCTGCGCTGTTGGAAGAAGTGGCGGCGACGAAGATTTCCGGCGAGGAAGACCGCTACAGCCACACCGATCTGTATGACTTCCAGGGCAATATCGACGGCGCCAAGAAGATCGTCGATCTGTTCCGCCCGCAGATCGAACAGCAGGACAAGACGTTCGTAGCGAAAGTCGACAAGAACTTCGCCACGGTCGACAGGATTCTGGCCAAGTACAAGACGGCGGATGGCGGGTTTGAGACCTACGACAAGGTCAAGGACAACGACCGCAAGGCGCTGGTCGGGCCGGTGAATACGCTGGCGGAGGATCTTTCGATGATGCGCGGGAAGTTGGGTCTGAATTAAATCTTCAGCGCCTCATCGCGGGCAAGCCCGCTCCCACAGGTATCTAGGTGTGCACAGGCTTTGTGAACGACATCGAACACTGTGGGAGCGGGCTTGCCCGCGATAGCGATTTCAGCAGCGCTAGAGAATCCGGTAGAGCAACCGCTCAATCCTCACCCGACTCACCCGCTTGAGAAACTTCGCCACCCCTGCCGGGTAATCTGGCAGTGTCTCCAGGGTCTGGAAACTGTCGATCCGCGTGGTATGGCGGAAGATGTTTTCCAGCTCTTTCGCCCGTGGCTCCAGCCATTCGCCTTTCGGATCGTCGATCAGCAGCGCGTTTTCCAGATCCAGGCGGAACGCCCGTGGGTTGAGGTTGTTGCCAGTCAGCAAGGTGTAGCGCTGATCGATCCACATGCCTTTGAGGTGATAGGTGTTGTCACCGTCGCGCCACAAGTGCAGGTTCAATTGGCCGCTGTCGATGCTGTGCTGATGGCGTTTGGCGAAGCGGCGCAGGCTGATCTCGTACAGATACGGCAGCGCGGCGATCACCTTGAACGGCTCGCTCGGCGGAATGTAGAAATCGTTGGCGGTCTTGTCGCCAACCACGATGTCGATCTTCACACCCCGGGCCAGCGCTCGGTTGATCTCACGGATCACGCCCAGTGGCAGGTTGAAGTACGGCGTGCAGATGGTCAGCTGCTTCTGTGCGCTGGCGATCAGTTCGAGAATCGCCCGGTTCAGCGGGTTGTTCTTGCCGACGCCGAGCAGTGGCGTGACCGATAGACCTTCTCGGCTGGTGCTGCCGGCGCCGGTGTCATAAGTCGCGTATTTCAGACGGCTGCGCAGATCGCCGATGTCGTTGCGCAGGCTGCGGGTAGTCGGCAGGTTGGGCAGGTCGAGGCGGTGCACGGCTTTCGATTCGATCAGGCCATGCTTGACCAGGTGATGCATCGAATCCGCCAGCTCGCGACTGTGCAGCACGTGGTAACGGTCGAAACGGTACTTGTCGAGTTTGTGCAGATAGACGTTGTTGAGGCTGGCGCCGCTGTAGACCACCTTGTCGTCAATCACGAAGCCTTTGAGGTGCAGCACGCCGAACAGCTCGCGGGTCTGCACCGGCACGCCGTAGATCGGCACTTCGCTCTGGTGCGTGCGGGTCATGTCCTGATACCAGGCGGCGTTGCCCGGCTGCTTGCCGGCGCCAATCAAACCGCGCTGGGCGCGCAACCAGTCGACCACCACGGCGATTTCCAGCTCGGGACGCTTGAGCTTGGCCGCGTGCAGGGCATCGAGGATTTCCTGACCGGCTTCGTCCTGCTGCAAATACAGCGCGACGATGTAGATGCGCTGGGTCGCTGCGGCGATTTGCTCGAGCAGGCAGCGTCGGAATTCGGCAGCACTGGACAGAATGCTCACCGCCTCGGCGGTCAGCGCGAAGCTGCGCAGTTTGGGCAGCAGAGAACGTTTGAAAAGCAACGGCATAAGGCTCGCAAGGTTCGATTCCGAAGAGTTTGAGAGCTTACACCATCGTCTGCGCCGGGTCTTGTCAGTGTCCGTAATGGCCCCTTCGCGAGCAGGCTCGCTCCCACCGTTGAAATGCATTTCCCTGTGGGAGCGAGCCTGCTCGCGAAAGCGTTTTCACACACGCCGAAGAAAATCGCTTGACCAAGGAGAACACTCGTTCTACTGTTAGCCACATGAACGAATCAATCAGCAATGACACACGCGACATCATTCTGGATGTCACCGAAAAGTTGATCTACAAAAGTGGCATCGCTGCCACCAGCATGGATCTTCTGGTGAAGACTGCCGGCGTCTCCAGAAAAAGCATTTATCGTTACTTTGCCGACAAAGACGCACTGGTTGTCGCGGCCCTTCAGCGGCGCGATGTTCGCTGGATGCACTGGTTCACGCATGCTGTCGATCAGGCCGAAACCCCGACCGATCGCCTGCTCAACCTGTTTACCGTGCTCAAGGGCTGGTTCGACTCGGAAGGCTTTCGCGGCTGCGCCTTTATCAACACCAGCGGCGAAACCGGTGATCCGCAGGATCCGGTGCGGCTGGTGGCCAAAGAACATAAACAGAAGCTGCTCGACTACGTGAGCAAGCTGTGTACCGAATATGGTGCCGAGGATCCGCAACTATTGGCCAGGCAGTTGCTGATCCTGATTGAAGGCGCCATTACCGTAGCGCTTGTGATGGGTGATCACAGTGCCGCCGATAATGCGCAATGCATGGCGCGAAAGTTATTGGGCCTGTAACTCTTAATAAGCCGGACTTGTTGTTCATACATTAAATGAATCAGGAGATTGAACATGTCGACTGCAGCCCAGGTACGTCCGCCATTGCCGCCATTCAACCATGCGTCAGCGATCGAGAAGGTGCGTCTGGCCGAGGATGGCTGGAACAGCCGCGATCCGGAGAAGGTGTCGCTCGCTTACACCCTCGATACCAAGTGGCGCAATCGCGCCGAGTTTGCCAACAGCCGCGAAGAGGCCAAGGCATTTCTGACGCGCAAGTGGGCGAAGGAACTCGATTATCGATTGATCAAAGAACTCTGGGCCTACTCCGATACGCGTATCGCCGTGCGTTATGCCTATGAATGGCACGACGATTCGGGCAACTGGTTCCGCTCGTACGGTAACGAGAACTGGGAGTTCGACGACAACGGCCTGATGTTCCAGCGCTATGCCTGCATCAACGACATGCCGATCAAGGAAAGCGAGCGCAAATTCCACTGGCCGCTGGGCCGCCGGCCGGATGATCATCCGGGGCTGAGTGAACTTGGCCTGTAAATTCACATAAGTCCCCTGGGAGAGCAGTTAACCTGCTAGCGATAGCGGATCGTCATTCAATGAATGTGTTGAATAACCGATCGGCATCGCCAGCAGGCATGTTCCTATCATTTCTCCTGACCGGTTACCGGTAGAGTTCCCTGTTCTCGCCTTAATATTCCGCAGTTTTTTCCTCCCAATCAAAATCCGGATCCGTCTCATACTCGTAGGTAACCGTTGCCGAGTGTGATGCCGGGTGCATCTGAACCTTCGTAATCACCAGGATTTTTCCAGCTACAGTTCGGTTTTTGATGGTTTTATCCCGAGCGTCTTGTTCGGTTTCTTTAGTTCCGTGCAGGTCAACAATGAACTCCATCACCCATTCTCCTTTAAGTACCTTTTCACTCGCACAACAGCGAGAAGGGTCAATGCTGGCCTTCTATACAAAATCTGGCACCTGTGAAACCTGACAGGTTTTTATATTGATTCGAACTAGCCACCGCTGCTAAACAGGTATTTCAATGACGCGATCCGGGTAAAGCGATAGCTCGCCGCAACACCTGGAAATGAGTAACATAACCGCCCTCCCCGCAGCCCACGTTCTGCGCCTAGCCGAATAAGCCGACTCCATGCCTTTCGAACTCAGCGTTGACCTCACCACCCTGGCCATTCTGGCTGCTGTTGCTTTCCTTGCCGGTTTCATCGATGCCATCGCTGGCGGTGGCGGTCTGTTGACCACGCCAGCGCTACTGACGGCGGGCCTGCCGCCGCATCTGGTGCTGGGCACCAACAAGCTGAGCTCGACCTTCGGTTCGGCGACCGCCAGCTTCACCTTCTACAAGCGCAAACTGTTCCACCCACGTCAGTGGACCCACGCCATTGTCGGCACCTTGGTCGGCGCGCTGACTGGCGCGGTGGTTGCGCATTACCTGCCGGCCGAGTGGCTGAACAAGATGCTGCCAGTGATCGTTTTCGCCTGTGGCCTGTATTTGCTGTTTGGCGGCACGCCGAAAGCGCCGCTGGACAGCGACGCGCCGATCAAAAAGAAATGGCAATCGACCCAAGGCTTCAGCCTCGGCTTCTACGATGGCGTGGCCGGCCCCGGCACGGGCGCGTTCTGGACAGTCAGCAGTCTGCTGCTGTACCCGATCGATCTGGTCAAGGCCAGCGGCGTGGCGCGAAGCATGAACTTTGTCAGCAACATCGCGGCGCTGTCGGTGTTCATCTTCTCCGGACAAGTCGACTGGATCATTGGCTTGTGCATGGGGCTGTCGGTGATGGTCGGGGCTTTCTTTGGCGCGCGCACCGCGATCAGCGGCGGCGCCAAATTCATTCGTCCAGTGTTCATCACCGTCGTGCTCGGGCTGACTGTGCGCTTAGCCTGGCAACACTGGTTCAGCGTGGCCTAAGCGCCGCGCCACATAGACGTCGATCAGATAACGGGCAATCGAACGCGATGCCGGCAACGGCGGCAGGTCATGCACGTTGAACCACTGGGCGTCTTCGATCTCGTCTTCCTGACAGACAATTTCGCCACCGGCATATTCGGCATGGAAGCCGAGCATCATCGAATGCGGGAACGGCCAGCACTGACTGCCGATGTACTGGATGTTCTTCACTTCAATCTGCACTTCCTCGCGGACTTCGCGAATCAGGCAATCCTCGGCCGATTCCCCCGGCTCGGCGAAGCCGGCCAGCGTGCTGTAAACCCCGGTGACGAAACGCGGCGAGCGTGCCAGAAGGATTTCGTCGCCACGGGTGATCAGCACGATCATGCTCGGTGAAATGCGCGGATAACTGCGCAGCTCGCACGGCTGGCAATACATCGCTCGTTCGCGCGGTACTTGTGTCATCGGCTGGCCACAGTTGCCGCAGAAGCGATGCTCTCGTGCCCAAGTGCCGATCTGTGCGGCATAACCGAGCACTTTGTACAGCGTGTGATCGCCTTCGAGCATGAACGCCCGCAAGCCTTTCCAGCCGCAACCGGGCACTTCGCTGACACTGCGCAACTCGAGCAGATAGACCGGTTCGCCATCCAGATGACCAATCCCATGCTCGGCGAGGACTGAAAGGTCCTGGCGCTTGAGCCATTCGCGCGGGAACAGTGCGCCATTGTCATCGAACAGAAAGCCTTCCGGGCTGCGCGCTACGGCCCAGCCGCCGGGTTGATCGGTGTCGAGTACTGCAGTGGTCCAGCGAGGGGTCATGGTTAACTCAATCCAGAAATTCGGGTTTCTGTTTGCTCATGTGGGCGGCCATGGCCACGCGCAGATCGGTGGATTGCAGCATGGCGGCGTTCCAGGTGGCAACGTATTCGAGACCATCGTCGATGCGATGGTCGCGCATGTAGCTGATCATTTCCTTGGTGCCGGTCACGGCAATCGGCGACTTCGCCGCGATGTCGCGGGCAATGCCGAACACGCCTTCGAGCAGCGTGTCCTTGTCGCTGTAGACGCGATTGACCAGGCCCATGCTGCGCGCTTCCTCGGCGCCAAAGGTGCGACCGGTGTAAGCCAGTTCACGCAGCATGCCGTCTCCGATGATTCGCGGCAACCGTTGCAGCGTACCGACGTCAGCGGCCATGCCGATGTCAATTTCCTTGATGGAAAATTGCGCGTCCTCGGCGGCATAACGCATGTCACAAGCCGAGATCAGATCGATCGCCCCGCCCAGGCAATAGCCCTGAATCGCAGCGAGTACCGGTTTGCGGCAGTTGTCGACGGCGTTAAACGAGGCTTGCAGATTAAGGATCTTGCGCCGCAACAGGCGCGCATTGCGGCCCACGTCCTTGCCAAGTTCATTGGCGACGCCGGCAAGCATCATCAGGTCGATGCCGGAGGAAAAATGCTTGCCGTTACCGCTGAGGACTACCACGCGGACTTCGTCGGTGTCGTCGATCCATTGGAATATCTCGACAATCTCGCTCCAGAACGCCGCGTTCATTGCGTTGATCTTTTCCGGGCGATTGATCTGCACATGCGCGATGTTGTCGGCCAGTTCGACGCTGACGGCGGAGTATTGAGTCATGGCAGTGATCCTTTACCGGGCTGGGAAATAAGGCCCGAACTATAACAAGGCAACGGGGCGGCGGTTCGGCCAAATGCGGGACTGACTGGCGCGGCTCATTGGGGAGCAGCCGAAGGCTGCGATCTTTTGGGACGCAGAGCGTCCCGGGCTGCGTTCCCACGCAGAGCGTGGGAACGATCGATTGGCTTATTTCAGCCCCAGCCTGTACAGCGAGCCATTTTCTTCATCCGTCAGCACATACAGATAGCCATCCGGCCCTTGGCGCACATCGCGTATGCGCTTGTTCAACTCACCCAGCAAACGCTCCTCATGGACAACTTTGTCGCCATCGAACTGCAGGCGAATCAGTTCCTGACTCACCAGTGCGCCGATAAACGCGTTGTGCTGCCACGGCGTGAAACGATCCGCGTCGTAGAACGCCATGCCGGTAACCCCGGGGGATTTTTCCCAGACATGGTGCGGCGCCACGGTGCCTTCAGCAGTTTTGCCCCTGGCCTCCGGAATCGGCTGCATCGAGTAATTGATGCCATGGGTCGCCAACGGCCAGCCATAGTTTTTGCCGCGCTCGATGATGTTCACTTCATCGCCGCCACGTGGCCCGTGTTCGTTCTCCCACAGCGTGCCGGTCCACGGATTGAGCGCCGCGCCCTGCGGGTTGCGCAGGCCATAGGACCAGATTTCAGGCCTGACACCGGATTGGCCGACGAAAGGGTTATCGTCCGGCACCTTGCCATCCGGGAAGATGCGTACGACTTTGCCTTGCAACTTGTCGAGGTCCTGCGCCGTCGGCCGATCGTTGTTTTCGCCGAGGGTGATGAACAGATACCCGTCGCGATCGAACACCAGCCGCGAACCGAAGTGGTTGCTCACTGAGAGTTTCGGTTCCTGACGGAAGATCACGTTGAAGTCCTTCAACGTCTTCAGGTCATCGGAAAGCCGTCCGCGCCCTACCGCCGTACCAGCCTTGCCGCCTTCACCGCCGCCTTCTGCGTACGACAGGTAGACCATGCGGTCCTGCTTGAAGTCCGGCGACAGCGCCACATCAAGCAACCCGCCCTGCCCTTTGGCCCAGACCTGCGGCACGCCACTGATCGGCTCCGACAGTTTGCCGTCCTTGCTGACGACGCGCAGATGACCCGGGCGTTCGGTCACCAGCATGCCCTTCTGATCAGGCAGAAACGCCAGCGCCCAAGGATGTTCGAGGCCTTGGGCAATGGTGGTGACTTCAAGAATGCCCTGTTCGCTTTTCAGCTCCTTGGGCGCGGCGGCGAATGCCGGGGCACTGATCAGCGCGGCGGCGCAGCAGGTGGCTAGAAGGGTTTTACGCAACATGCACGATTCCTTTTGTTCGTGTGAAAGGCTGACAGAACATCAGTCCTGCCGTTCAACGGTTGCTGCCGGTGCCCCGTGGGGGCGGGTTGGGAATGAAGGTTGGCGGATTGCTCGGTACCGAGCGAATTGGCTGGCCATTGCCGATGCCGCGATTTTCAACGGTCGGCTGACGTGGCACGGGAACGGTGTTCGGCCCGCGAAGGGGCGGAGCGCTGGGCTGGGTGCCCTGCATGCTGTTGGGATTGGCCCGGCGGATCGGGCTGTTGTAGGGATTGTTGCTGTTGCCGGTAGGGCTTTGCGCCAGCACGACATCGGCATGAACCAGACCGCCACTGAGGGCAAGGACGGCGATGCCAAGCAGAAACCGGTTCATGGGAAATACCTCTCGATGTGCGTGGACTAGAGCCTTGGAGCCCACGCTACGCCGTGGGTTCGGATTTGTTAACCCTCGCGCCTTAAACAACATGTAACACGGCTTGACCGTACCGCTGGACGCCGCGCAATCACTGGAAACTTTCTCACCGCGCCACGGGTCACCTGATCATCACTCGGAGGACAGGTCATGGCTCGGGCAATCTGGAAAGGCGCAATCAGTTTTGGACTGGTACACATCCCCGTGGCGCTGGTTTCAGCGACGTCGTCCCAAGGCGTGGACTTCGATTGGCTCGACAGCCGCAGCATGGACCCGGTGGGCTATAAACGCATCAACAAGGTCACCGGCAAGGAAGTCACCAAAGAGAACATCGTCAAAGGCGTGGCCTACGAAAAGGGCCGATATGTGGTGCTCAGCGAGGAAGAAATCCGCTCGGCGCACCCCGTTTCCACGCAGACCATCGACATTTTCTCGTTCGTCGATGCCGAGCAGATTCCGCTGCAGAACATCGATACGCCCTACTACCTGGCGCCAGACAAGCGCGGCGGCAAGGTCTACGCGTTGCTGCGCGAAACCCTGAGCAAAACCAACAAGGTCGCCCTCGCCCGCGTTGTCCTGCATACCCGTCAATACCTGGCTGCGTTGATGCCGCTGGAGTCGGCGCTGGTTCTGGTGAAACTGCGCTGGCCCCAGGAAGTGCGCAGCCTCGATGAGCTGGCGCTGGGTAGCGAAGTGACCGAGCCACAACTGGCCAAGGGCGAGCTGGACATGGCCAAACGTCTGGTTGAAGACATGACCTCGGAGTGGTCGCCTGAGGACTACAAGGACGAGTTCGAAGACAAGATCATGGCGCTGGTCGAGAAGAAAGCCCACGAAGGTAAGATCGAGGATGTCGAGACCGCCACTGGCGAGGAAGAACGCAAGACTGCCGATGTTATCGACTTGACCGAACTGCTCAAGCGCAGCCTCGGCGGCAAGGCACCGGCCAAGTCCAAGGCCAAATCAACCAGTAAGGCGGCGCCGGCGAAGAAGACTAGGAAGGCGTCTGGGGAGTAAGCGTTGGGCCAGATAGAGGTATGTTGGAAGTGAAACCGCCTTCGCGAGCAGGCTCGCTCCCACAGGGGAACGCATTCCAGATTGTGGGCGCGAGCCTGCTCGCGAAGAGGCCGGTACTGACGCCGCAAGCCTTCAGATCAGAATAAAGATCGCCAGCAGCGCCGCAAAAATCGTCCATTTTTCCAAGTAGTAACGCGTACGGTTGCGCTTCTTCAGCTCTTTGCCGCGCAAACGGATCTTGTAGATCTTGGTAAACAAGCGGTTGATACCACCGGTCTTGTCCCCCGCATCATTCGGCGCGCCTGCCGCTGACATCACCGTGCGGCTGAACCAGCGGTTGAACGCGGCGGCCCAGCGGTACTTCAACGGCCGCTCAATATCACAGAACAAAATGATGCGATTCTGATCCGTAGTGTTTTCGGCGTAATGAATAAACGTCTCGTCGAACATCACCGCTTCGCCATCGCGCCAGTGATAGTTCTCACCGTCGACGTTGATATAGCAGCCAGGATCGTTCGGCGTATCCAGGCCCAGGTGATAACGGTAGGAACCCGCGTACGGATCGCGATGGCGCACCAGCTTCGAACCCGGTGGCAGCTCGGCAAACATCGCCGCCTTGATCGAGCCGATGCTCTGCACCAGTTCGGTGGTGCGCGGGCACAGCTTCATCGCCGATGGATGGCTGTCGCCGTACCACTTGAGGTAGAAGCGCTTCCAGCCAGTCTTGAAGAAAGAGTTGAAGCCGACATCGTCATACTGGTTCGAGCGCTTGATCTCGCCGGCACGCAGCAGATTCTGGCCTTCCTCGCGAATCTCTTCCCAGTGCGCCTGCAACGGGCTCAGATCGGGAAAGTCTGCCGGGTTCAGATACGGCTTGTTCGGCATCCTGGAAAACAGATAGAGGAAGCAGTTGATCGGCGCGAGGAACGTCGAGTGGTCACTCAGTTGCCGCCCCAGTTTGTGGCGCACGCGCCCACGCAAGTGAACGTAAGCAATGGAGATGGCATAAACAGCGGCAATGATGAGTTTCACGGAAAAGGGTCACACGTCAAAAGTGAACAAACTGCGCGCGTGGCGACCTGAGGCCCAGCGTCTTATGCAGCGGTCTTGATGCACAGGGCGCGTCCTTGGCCCGCGCCGTTTCCGGGCGCTCGGTGAAAGGGTGGCATTTTAGCCACAGTTCGTAACCGATAGTGAACCCTCAACTGTGAAAAACTGTCTTGCGCGTTTGCGTGTGAAGCTCCAGCACACTTGAATCCATACAAACGCCCGTTGCTCATTTCGATGGAACCACGCTTGGCACGCGCTCCTCTATCGCTTACCAATAACGGAGGAACCCCCATGATCGCCCCAGAAACCGGTATGAAACCAGGTCAGCGCTATCGAATTGAAAGCGTCGAGCGCGCGCCGCAATTCTCTGGCTTTTTTCTCGATGGAAAGTATTACCTGGGACCTGAGTTGCAGACGGCCATCGGCTGGCTTGAAGGGCAAATATTCTTCTACGACCAGCTCGACCCGACCGGTGAGCCGGTTTATCCGGGCAGAATTGCCGGCACGATAGAAGGGCTGACGCTGGTGATGCCGGACGGCTTACGGCTGGAGATCGAAGAAGCGCCTTATCTGGCGGAACCTGCTGCGCCAGTGCGCGCTTCCGTCGCCGGGCGCATCGAGCGTATCTCGCGGCAGCCGATACGCCCTTCGCCGCTATTGGTAGCCGGGGCTGCGATGTTGGTAGGGGTTTGCCTGTTGACGATCTCGCGCATCAGAAATCGCTGAAGGCCACCGCGCGAGCAGTGGCCCAACTATCGGTCACTGCTCGCGGGTTACCGTCAGTGCGACCACGGCGATTCGCTCGGCGCGCTCGTATTCAGGCTTGAGCAGTTCCTCGCTGAACACATCCGGATCGAGTTCGCGATAAGTCCAGCCGAAACGCTCGCCCTTGAGCAGAGGTGCCACGGCCTCGCGGAACGGGTCCTGCCCGGCGACGATCGCCACGCCGGTGTACACCAGCAACGTGCCGCCGACTTCCAGACGCGGTAACGCCTCACGCACGATCCGCACCGACAAACCCTCACCCAGCGCCCCGCCGCCGTGGCGATAGGCGCGCTGTTGTTCGTCGTTCATGTACGGCGGATTGGCTATGATCAGATCGAACTGCCCTTCGACACTGGCGAGCAGGTCGCTGTGATACACCGACACATTGTTTGCGCCCGCCAGCTCGGCGTTAACCGCACTCATGCGCAGCGCGCGCGGATTGATGTCGACCGCCAGCACGTCGGCATCAGGACGAGCCTTGGCCATGACCACCGCACCGGCGCCACTGCCACAGCCGATGTCCACTGCGCGTCTGATCGGCGAAAAGCGTTGCTGCAATTGCGCTTCGATGGCCTGGGCGAAGCGATAAGTGTCGGGGCCGAAGAACACCGCGTCACTCGCCGTCGTCGGGAACGCCGAGTGGGCGAACAACCGGTCATTCAAGGTCGACCAGCGCACATGGCTGCGCCACACCGCGCCATCGCGTTCGACTACGCCGGCCTGCTCCAGCGTGGCCAGTTCCTCTGCGCGAAATAGCTCTGAAGGAAACGGCATCGACCAACCAAACACATCGCGCAGATCCTTGGCCAAAGGCGTGGCAAAGCGCTGCAGAAATCGTTCGTGAGTCAATGGCGTTGGGGTAATGAAGTGATAACCGCTGTCGAGCAGACGATTGCCCAGCTCGAGCAGCGCTCTGTCCGATGTTTCTTGTGCCGACATGAAGCCTCCTTGTTTCAACGCAAGCGGGCGCGCAGTTGGATGAAGCGACGCGTCGCGAAAAGTCCGGCCGGGCGCCAATGCCGCTGCGGTTGCAGCCACGGCATCAACATCGCCATTTGCTCGGCGGCAGGTTTGTCAGCCAGGGCCGCTTCCAGATTGAGCAGATCGGCGTCATCGTCAAAGTTTTCTTCGACGGCAGCTTCCCGGCGCACATAAGGCCGAGGCCGGGATGCCGGGCAATCCTGAGTGATCCAGTCGCGCAGCAGCTGTTTTTCATAGCCGTTGAACACACCGAACATCGCCGCATCGCTGCCGTCGATCAAACGCCAGAAACGACTTTCTTCCACCGCCTCGCCGCGCTTGATCCAGCTCTTGCGCTCCAGAGCTGCGAGGAATTCGCCCATTTGCCCCGGCGTGGCCAGCCATTGGTTGATGGTGCGGTTTTCGATACGGCAGTAATCGGAATGCATGTGCCGGCCAAAAACAGCTTTGCGCTCAAGCATGGCGATGACTTCATGGTCCAGATCGAACTCTGTGATCACGGCGGTGGTGCCCTTGCCGACATCATTGAGGCGATAACCAACAGCCATGCGCCGGTAGAACTCATCGCGCTCTTCTCCCAACGGCATCAGCTCGAGCATCGATTGCACAGCCTTGCGCGCGTGCCCGGTACTGGCGTTGTCGATGGTCACATGCAGGCGGAAATAGTGCGGATCGATGCCCAGCTCTGCCAATTCATAAGCACTGATCAGCAGATGCAGAGGCAGTTGTTCGTAGCCGAGATTGAAACCGATAACTTCAGGCAAAAACTGCCCGCCGAAACGTCCCAGCGCCAACTGCACCGCGCCTTGCAGAAAATACTCGTCGGCAAGACCGCTCAGATCGGAGCAGTCATGCTCGGCGAGCAGCTTGCGATAGATCACCACATGATTCTGCCGTGGCACGCCCTCGCCCAGCTCTTCCAGATAGGTATCGAGCAAATCGTCGAAACGCGGGTCCTGCCACTGCGGTAACAGCCCGGCCAGCCAGGCGCCATCGACCTCTTTGGTCGGTGCCACATGCAGAATGAAATACAACGCGTGGGATTTGTTGCGGAAATAGCGGCGCGGTGCGCCCTGCTGACGTTGCTCGAGGTAATCGGCGTACTCGGCCGCCACGCTGGCGCAGCGGGTTTCCGACCATTGCAGCAGGTCTTCGGCGCTGGCCGGCAAATCGTCAGACAGCGCAGCCGCCTTGCTCAGTTGCCGGCGCAGAAAGTCCAGTGCCGCACGATCAACCGTGGAGTCTTCCGCTAGCAATCGGTCATAGAGCCGGCGCTCGGTATCCGCCGGCGTGAATGTTTTACCCGAAGACTTCCTGGTCGGGATTTCGATCAGCGACATGACTCATTCCCCTGCGTTATTGGCATTGCCTATAAACGAAAGAGTGATTGGAGCTGAAAAAAATTCCTTTTTTGTGCGGGGCGATGCGCTCAGTGGTGTGCGCCGGTTGGCTAACCCAAAGCCGTGTCGAGAAACATCATCACGCCGAAGCCAAGCATCAGTCCGAGCGTGGCCGGTGTTTCGTGGCCGTTGCGGTGAGTTTCCGGAATCACTTCGTGGGATACCACGAAGATCATCGCACCCGCAGCCAGGCCCATCGCCACCGGGAAGCCCAGCGCGAAGCTGTTGGTGATGCCCAAACCGATGATCGCGCCCAACGGCTCCATCAATCCTGAAGCGGCGGCAATCAATGCCGCACGCACTGCGGAAATGCCGGTCACCCGCAGCGCCAACGCCACAGCCAGTCCTTCTGGAATGTCCTGAATGGCGATCGCAGTGGTCAGCGGCAAGCCGATTTTCATGTCGCCGGTGGCGAAGCTGACGCCGATCGCCATGCCTTCCGGCAGGTTGTGCAGGGTGATCGCCAGCACGAACAGCCAGACCCGATTGAAGCGCTTGGCTTCCGGGCCGCGCCGGCCGCTCTTTTCATGTTCGTGGGGAACGAAGCGGTCGAGGCCGACCATCAACGCCACGCCCAAGGCCATGCCTGCCACAACGACGGCAGCGGCGAGCATGGGACTGCTCACCGCCTCCTTCGCCGCCGCAATGCCCGGCAGGATCAATGAAAAGGAACTGGCTGCCAGCATCATCCCCGCCGCGAAACCGAGCATGGTGTCTTGAGTTCGCGAAGTAATCGCCCGCAACGCCAGGGCCAATAACGCACCGACTGCCGTGGCGGCAAAACCCGACAGCCCACCAAGTGTGGCGAGGCGCAAGGTGTCGCGGCCCGTACTGACCAAACCGGTGTAGCCACTGATCAAGAGCAACACGGTTACACCGACCAGGGTCAGCCAGAAAATGCGCCCTCCCCAGCCCGTACGCGAAAGGCTGACGAGCCATGCGCGCACGGGGGCGGCGAACGAAGATGACGGTAGCGCCATGAAAACTCCTCAATTTCAGGTGGCCGGTGCGAACGGCGTGGTTTCATCCAGCTGCGCCAGCGGAACATCGCTGCCACCCGGGGTCAGAATCACCTTGCGGCATTCTTCCTGCTTCTTATTGAAGATCTTGTAGCCCTCGGCAGCCTGCTCCAGCGACAGCCTGTGAGTGATGATCGCTTCGGGCTGCAACTTGCCGGTTTCGATGTAGCCAAGCAGCTCCGGCAGAAAACGCTGTACGTGAGTCTGGCCCATTTTGAAGGTCAGGCCCTTGTCAAAAGCATCGCCGAACATAAAACCATGGATGAACCCGGCATATACGCCCGGAACGCTGACCACGCCGCCACGGCGGACAGCGGCGATGCACTGGCGCAAGGCCTTGCCGCTGCTGCCTTCAAGCTTGAGTGTAGCCATGACCGTTTCGGTGGTGCTGCCCTTGGCTTCAAGGCCCACGGCATCGACCACGGCATCGACGCCGCGATGGCCGGGAGTCTGGCCGGTAATGGTGTCGGCCGGGTCATCGTCTTGATCGAAGTTGATCGGAATCACGCCGTAGGTGCGCTGGGCATAATCGAGGCGGTACTGGTGATGGTCGACCATGAAGATCAGCTCAGCACCGAGCATTCTCGCGCAGGCTGCGGTGAGCAACCCGACCGGGCCGGCGCCGTAAATGGCCAGACTCGAACCCTGTTTGACGCCGGCGTTGATCACGGCTTGCCAGGCAGTCGGCAGGATGTCAGAGAGAAACAGTACTTTCTCGTCCGACAGCGTGCCCGGCACCTTGAACGGGCCGGTATTGGCTTTCGGCACGCGCACCAGTTCCGCCTGGCCACCGGGAATCCCGCCATACAGACGGCTGTAGCCGAACAGCGCTGCTGGCGGCGGAATCATTTTCTTGTTCAGCGCCGCGCCAGGGCCCTCATTGGTGGTCTCGCAGGCGGCGTAAAGCTCTTGCTGGCAGAAGAAGCAATCGCCGCAGGCGATCACGAACGGAATCACCACACGGTCGCCGCGCTGCACGGCCGTGACGGCCGGGCCGGTTTCTTCGACGACGCCCATGAACTCATGGCCAAAGATATCGCCGTGCTCGACGGTGGGTATTTTGCCGCGGTACAGGTGCAGGTCCGATCCGCAGATGGCGGTGGCGGTGACGCGCAGGATGATGTCGTCGGCGGCTTCAAGTTTCGGGTCCGGTACGGTTTCGACGCGCACGTCATGGGCGCCGTGATAGGTCATTGCTCGCATGGCTTGGTCCTCACTCGTTTGAACAAAATGGCTGCTGCTCCACTTTCCGAAGTGAAAATGGTCGAGTGAGTTCATTCGGGTTTTCGAGATTTTGATCAGCGGATATCGGTCGCTTCTCGGACGAGCCGATGTGTACGCCCGTTTGCCTGCCATATAACTGCCGTCTGAGTTATGCGACAATGCGCGCCAATGTCCAACAAGAACCCCGTACTCGTCGCTCAGCAGCTTGCCTTCAACGGCCCCAGTTGCGGACGGCTTATGCGCGTTGGCTCAACTCAAGCACAGACTGGGGGGAGCTGGAAAAGCTCCAGATTGGTACGCAAGTATGTACCAGGCACCACAGACCAGCTCTAACCCATTGATAGGTAAGGTAATTGATCTCCACAGCTAACATCACGATGCAGTTTGGCGCCAAGCCGCTGTTCGAAAACGTTTCGGTCAAATTCGGCGCAGGCAATCGCTACGGCCTGATCGGTGCCAACGGTTGCGGCAAGTCGACCTTCATGAAAATCCTCGGCGGCGATCTCGATCCGTCCGGTGGCCAGGTCATGCTCGAGCCGAACGTGCGTCTGGGTAAGCTGCGCCAGGATCAGTTCGCCTACGAAGAATTCACCGTGATCGACACCGTGATCATGGGTCACGAAGAGCTGTGGAAGGTCAAGGCCGAGCGCGATCGCATCTATTCGCTGGCGGAAATGTCCGAAGAAGACGGCATGGCCGTTGCCGAGCTGGAAACCGAGTTCGCCGAGATGGACGGCTACACCGCCGAATCCCGCGCCGGCGAACTGTTGCTGGGTCTGGGCATTCCGCTGGAACAGCATTTCGGCCCGATGAGCGAAGTTTCGCCAGGCTGGAAACTGCGCGTATTGCTGGCGCAGGCACTGTTTTCCGATCCGGAAGTGCTGTTGCTCGACGAACCGACCAACCACCTGGACATCAACACCATTCGCTGGCTGGAAAACATCCTCACCCAGCGCAACAGCCTGATGATCATCATCTCCCACGACCGTCACTTCCTGAACAGCGTGTGCACGCACATGGCTGACCTGGATTACGGCGAGCTGCGTCTGTTCCCGGGCAACTACGACGAGTACATGACCGTGGCGACCCAGTCCCGCGAGCAACTGCTGTCGGACAACGCCAAGAAGAAAGCGCAGATCTCCGAGCTGCAATCGTTCGTCAGCCGCTTCTCGGCGAACGCCTCGAAAGCCAAGCAGGCCACCTCCCGCGCCAAGGCGATCGACAAGATCCAGCTGGCCGAGGTCAAGCCTTCCAGCCGCGTCAGCCCGTTCATTCGTTTCGAGCAGAACAAGAAGCTGCACCGTCAGGCGGTCATGGTCGAGAAAATGGCCAAGGGTTTCGATGGCAAGCCACTGTTCAAGGACTTCAGCTTCCAGGTTGAAGCCGGCGAGCGCGTCGCGATCATCGGCCCGAACGGTATCGGCAAGACCACCCTGCTGCGCACCCTGGTCAATGAACTGACCCCGGACGCCGGTAGCGTGAAATGGACCGACGCCGCCGAGCTGGGCTACTACGCTCAGGACCACGCTCACGACTTCGAAGACGACGTCACCCTGTTCGACTGGATGGGTCAGTGGACCCAGGGCGAACAGATGATTCGCGGTACTTTGGGCCGGATGCTGTTCTCCAACGACGAGATCCTCAAGTCGGTCAAGGTCATCTCCGGTGGTGAGCAAGGTCGCATGCTGTTCGGCAAGCTGATCCTGCAAAAGCCGAACGTGCTTATCATGGACGAACCGACCAACCACTTGGACATGGAATCGATCGAGGCGCTGAACCTGGCGCTGGAAAACTACCCGGGCACGCTGATTTTCGTCAGCCACGACCGTGAGTTCGTATCGTCCCTGGCCACCCGCATCATCGAGCTGAGCCCGAACGGCGTGAC
Source organism: Pseudomonas sp. CCNWLW23 (assembly GCF_037095675.1). NCBI lineage: Bacteria > Pseudomonadati > Pseudomonadota > Gammaproteobacteria > Pseudomonadales > Pseudomonadaceae > Pseudomonas > Pseudomonas sp. CCNWLW23. The sequence goes on from NZ_JBAWKM010000006.1 coordinate 109,186, forward strand.
CGACTTCAGCGGCACTTATGACGACTACCTGCGTAGCCAGGGCGTCGTTTTCTAAGAGCAGCTTTTAGTTTCAAGCTGCAAGCTGCAAGTTAAAAGCCCTGTCCCTGTGACGGGGCTTTTTGCATTCGGCGTTTGGGAACTGTGGGTGCGCAGATATTCGCGAGCAGGCTCGCTCCCACATTGATCGTTCCCACGCTCCGCGTGGGAACGATCAATAAGGCGAAGTAGTTAGCCTGCTTTCTTTTATCCCGGCCCCGCGCCATGATGTCGGCAACTCTCCCACCGCCGCCCGCGAACGAGTGCTCATGTCTGCGCAGCCACTGCCACCGCAAAGCTCCCTGGCGATCACCCTGCAGATCGTCTCCATCGTTTTCTATACCTTCATTGCCTTTCTCTGTATCGGGTTGCCGATTGCGGTACTGCCCGGTTACGTCCATGAGCAACTGGGTTTCAGCGCGATCATTGCCGGCCTGGTGATCGGCTCGCAGTACCTCGCCACCCTGCTCAGCCGGCCGATGGCCGGGCGCATGTCGGACACGCTCGGCACCAAGCGGGCGATCATTTATGGCTTGTGGGGGATTGTCCTCAGTGGCGCGCTGACGTTGCTGTCGACCTTGCTGCAAAGTTTTCCGCTGACCAGCCTGTTGATCCTGATTGCCGGGCGCTTGTTGCTCGGTATTGCCCAAGGCCTGATCGGCGTCGGCACCATCAGTTGGTGCATGGGCCAGGTCGGTGTCGAGCATACGGCGAAATCCATCGGCTGGAACGGCATTGCTTCTTACGGCGCGATCGCCATTGGTGCGCCGCTAGGCGTGGTGATGGTTGCCGAATATGGTTTTGTCAGCCTTGGCCTCGCGCTGTCGGCGTTGGCGGCAGGTGCGCTGTGGTTGATCCGCAACAAGCCTTCGGTGCCGGTGATTCGTGGTGAGCGCCTGTCGTTCTGGGCGGTGTTCGGCAAGATTGCGCCGTACGGAACCAGCCTGACGCTGGCCTCGATCGGCTACGGCACGCTGACTACGTTCATCACCCTTTATTACCTCAACCGAGGCTGGACCGGCGCGGCGTACTGCCTGACTGTGTTTGGCGTGTGTTTCATTCTGTCGCGATTGCTGTTTATTTCGGCCATCGCCCGCTTTGGCGGGTTTGCCTCGGCCATCGTTTGCATGTCGGTTGAAACCGTCGGCCTGGTGATGTTGTGGCTGGCGCCCTCCACTGCGTATGCGTTGATCGGCGCAGGGCTGGCGGGGTTTGGGCTGTCTCTGGTGTACCCGGCGCTGGGGGTTGAAGCAATCAAACAGGTGCCGAGTTCCAGCCGTGGTTCAGGGTTGGGGGCTTATGCGGTGTTCTTCGATCTGGCACTGGCGATTGCCGGGCCATTGATGGGCGCGGTGGCGTTGAATCTGGGCTATTCGTGGATTTTCTTCAGCGCGGCATTGTTATCGGTGACCGGGTTGGGCCTGACCTTGTTGCTCAAGCGCCGCGCACTTTCCTGAAAGCAGACAATTCAATTTCCCGTGGGAGCGGTGTTTGAGTTATTGATCCGCCGTCTGCATCCCGGCCCGTGTCGATCTGCCCAGTGCATGAGCAAAAAATCGTCCGGCCTCGGAGATCAGGTTGCGGTGTATATCCTCGCGATCCACTCCGTCGGCATCGGTGCACAACGCCGGCATGGCGCGGATCTGCTCTTCGGTGCACGGCGCCATGAACACGAAGTGCCCTGCTCCGGCCAGCAGTTTGAAGTCCGGCGCGGTGGGCAGTTTGCGCGCCAAAGCCGCAGCGTTTTTATCGAAGGCCACCAGTTTGTCGCCGTCGCCGCTGTAGAGCAGCACCGGTACGTGCACATCGGCGAGGGTATGGCGGCCGAACTTGAGGCTCAGCGGCGCCATCAGCAATAACGCGTGTACCCGTGGATCGGCCACCGGCTGCAAGTCATCGCGATCAACAATCAGCTCGCCCTGGGTGTTGCAGGCGTCGTGATCGTCCGGACGTTCCTGGCAATAGCGGCGCAGACGATCCAGATCCGGTTGCGCCCCGGAAAGAATCAACGCGGTCTCGCCACCGGCCGAATAACCGATCACTCCGACCTGTTCAGCATTGACGAACGGCGCCAGCATGTTGTCGGCGAGGGTGGCGGTGATCGCTTGGGAAATCTGGATTGGCCGGCCGTAGAGATTGCTCAACGTGCCCAGTCGGCTGTGGTCGCGCCAGTTGTCACCGGGATGAATCACCGCAACCACGACAAACCCTTTGCGCGCTAGCGACGTCGCCAGATCATGCAAGGCCAGCGGCGTGCCGGTATTGCCGTGGGACAGCATCAACATGGGAAAGCGGCCGATCGCGACCTTGGTGTCTTCACCGGCCTCGACCGAGTAACCCTCAAGCAAACTCATGTGCTCGCGGTCACTGGACGGATAAAAAGCGATGGCGCGCATCGGTTGCAGATCGAGCGGGTCGAGAAAGGTCATCTCGTGATAACCGACGCTCCAGACAGGGTGGCGCCCCGGTGCGGCCTGCACTGAATTCAGGCTGGCCAGCAGGCAAATCAGCAACAGTGCACAAAGATGCCTCATGAATGCCCTACCCTGTCGGACCACATCGTCGGATGTGCTGAAACTGCATAACCCGGGCCAGATTATGTAACAGCCAGAAACAAAAAACTCCGTATTCGGCCCTTGCGGAACCAGAATACAGAGTTTTTGGGGGATTACCTGAACATCAGCTGTTCTTTACGCAAGCCTTATGCGGCGGCGAACAGTTGCTCGCTGATCTTCTCTTGCGCAGCGCTCATGGCGTTGTTGCGCACTTCTTCGCCATAGGCCAGACCTTCAGCGCGGACGATTTCGATATCGGTGATGCCGAGGAAGCCCAGTACCAGCTTCAGATATTCTTCATGAGCGATGCCGCTGGCCTGACCGGCGTGGATGCCACCGGAAGTCGACACGATCACCACTTTCTTGCCACCGCAGAGGCCTTCAGGGCCGGCTTCGGTGTAGCGGAACGTCTGGCCAGCGACGGCGACGCGGTCGATCCACGCTTTCAGTTGGGTTGGAACGGTGAAGTTGTACATCGGCGCGGCAATCACCACGGCGTCGGCAGCGATGAATTCGGCCAGGGTCGAAGCGCTCAGCTCGGCTTCGTGCTGTTGCGCAGCGTCGCGCAGTTCGGCGGTGGTGCCGGCGGCAACCAGTGTGGTCGACGAGAAGTGGCTGATCGCGTCGGCGGCCAGGTCGCGGTAGGTGACTACGGCGCTCGGCTCGGCGGCTTGCCAGGCGTCGACGACTTGACGGCTCAACTGACGGGAAGCCGAGTTGTCGCCGAGAATGCTCGAATCGATGTGCAACAGTTTCATGTGGGTTCTCCTGAAAGAATCGCCGGCGGCGACGGAATGGGGACAATCCTACGCAACAAACCAATGGCTGATTAGTCGCCGACAATGCGATAGTTCGTCCCATTGATAGAACGACTGGAAACGCGCATGCAGGACCTCAACGATCTCTACTATTTCGCCAAAGTGGTTGAAGCCGGCGGATTTGCCGCCGCCGGGCGCTTGCTCGGTATTCCCAAGTCACGGCTTTCGAGAAGAATTGCCGAACTGGAAGACCGACTCGGCGCACGTCTGCTGCAACGCACCACCCGCCAACTCAATCTCACCGCCGTTGGCGAACGCTATTTGCGCCACTGTCAGGCGATGTTGCTGGAAGCGGAAATGGCTGACGAAGCGGTGGCGAGCATGTCCAGCGAACCGCGCGGGCGCTTGCGGGTGTCGTGCCCGACCGGGCTTGCCCATGAAATGCTGCCGACGGTGATCAGCGACTTTCTCGGCAAGTTTCCGCAGGTGCAGCTGGAGGTCGTGCTGCTCAATCGCCGGGTCGATCTGGTCACCGAAGGCATCGATGTCGCTTTGCGTGTGCGCGATCACGGTGATGAAGACCCGTTGCTGGTCACCCGCCGCTTGCGTCAGGCCCAGGCGGTGGTGATCGCCAGCCCGGCGTTCATGCAAGGCAAGACCATCAATCATCCGCAGGACCTGAAAACCCTGCCGGTACTGGGCGCGCTGGAAGCCGATCGCATGGTGCATGTGCGCCTGCTCGATCAGCAGGGCAAGAGTGTTGATCTGAGCATGGAAGCGCGGCTGGGCATTGATGACTTCGTGGTGCGCAAGGCCTGCGTCCTGGCCGGTCAGGGTTTTACCGTGCTGCCGATGATGTTCTGCGAAACCGAATTGCGTAACGGCACGCTGGTGCAAGTGCTGCCGGAATGGTCATTGCCCGGCGGCTGGTTGCAAGCGGTGTATCCGCACCGGCGCGGGGTAATGCCGGCGGTGCGCGCATGGATCGATCACTTGGTCGAATCGTTCAATGCCTGCGGGGATAGATTTCTATGAAACAGGGAAGAATGAGCGAAGCCGAGGTCGCCGAGTTTTGTCTGGCCCTGCCCGGCGCCCGGGAAGATTACAAATGGGGCGGCGTGCGGGTGTTCTCGATTGCCGGCAACAAGATGTTTGCCTTGCAGGGATTACGTGGGGATTCGCTGGCGTTCAAGGTCGACAAGGATCTGTTTCTCGGCCATTGCGACCGCCCGGGGATTCATCCGGCGCCGTATCTGGCGCGGGCGCAGTGGATCATCATGCACCCGCCCTACCCGCTGAGAGCCGAGGAATTGCAGGGTTTGTTGCAGCGATCGCATCAACTGGTGGTGAGCAAGTTGCCCAAGAAGACTCAAATCGGCCTGCTTTTGTAAGCACGCAAATCCTGTGGGAGCGAGCCTGCTCGCGAAGGCGGTTTGTCAGGCGACTCATCAGCGAGGATGAGATTGCTTTCGCGAGCAGGCTCGCTCCCACAGGGGATTTTCGATGGACGTTAAATCAGCGACAGCAAGTTCGATCCGAGAAAAATCTGGTCAATCCAGAACACCTGATGCAACAACACGATCGCCCAGAACAGAATCTGAAACGACACCTTGCGCGTCTTGTGCCGAAACACCTGCTGCGCAATCAAAGCTCCTGGCCAGCCGCCCGCCAGTTCTACCGCATGCAGGATGTTTTCCGGGGTGCGCCAGGCATCGGCGCGGGCCTTGCGTTTGTCGGCCCAGTACAGAAAGAACGCCAGCACACTGACAATCCCGTACGCCGCCAGCGGCACCCGCGAGATGCCGCTGAGCCACATCGACAGCGAGCCGAACAGCGGCAGCGCGCAGACGATCAGCAACACCACGAGCTTCAATTTCAGATGCTGAACGCGCCCGCCTGAAGGCCGCCCCTCAGGGCGGCGCGTGCGGGAATCGTTCATGCCTTGGCCGCCGACCAGTCCACCCAGCCGAACTGCCAGGTCGCCAGAATGAACAGGCCGAACGCAATCCGGTACCAGGCAAAGGCTGCGTAGCTGTGGCTGCCAATGAACTTGAGCAGGCCGCGCACAGCGATCATGGCGAAGATGAACGCCGTGACGAAACCAATGGCGAACACCGGGAAATCCGCCGGCACAAACAGATCGCGGTATTTGTAACCCGAATACACCGCCGCACCGACCATGGTTGGCATGGCGAGGAAAAACGAGAACTCGGTGGCCGTCTTGCGCGACAAGCCGAACAGCAAGCCACCAATGATCGTCGAGCCCGAACGCGAGGTGCCGGGAATCATCGCCAGGCATTGCGCGAAGCCGATTTTCAACGCGTCGGTCCAGCGGATTTCATCGACGGTTTCGGCATGCACTTCATGCTGGCGCTGTTCGGCCCACAGCATGATGATGCCGCCGATGACCAGCGCCGCCGCCACGGTGATCGGGTTGAACAGGTATTCGTGAATCAGATCAGCAAAGATCACCCCCAGCACCACGGCGGGCAAAAAGGCGATCAGCAGGTTGGTGGTGAAACGCCTGGCGCTCGGTTGGGTCGGCAGGCCGATCACCACGTCGAGGATCTTGCGGCGAAATTCCCAGACCACCGCGAGGATCGCGCCGAGCTGGATGATGATGTTGAACGCCATGGCCCGTTCGCCGCCGAAGTTCAGCAAGTCGGCGACGATGATCTGGTGTCCGGTACTCGAAATGGGCAAAAACTCCGTCAGCCCTTCTACAACTCCTAGAATCAGTGCCTGCAAGGCGGTCCAAAGATCCATCAATCCCCCAGAGAGCGATGCGCGCGGGCATGCCCCGATAGTATTTTTTCGTTCACTGCGTCCAGCGTAGCCGGTAAAAGCTGTAGCGATTGCGCGCGCACAGGATCCACACGAAACGGTAAAAATTCCGTGAAATATCAAAACCGGATTCAGGTTTTTGCGCGCGGGGCCGAAATCCTAACAGACAAGCCTTAATAGCGCTCCCCGCGTTAGGCGGCTCAAGTCGCGCAATCGCGAGCCCACAGCGGTGGCTGAATGCTGGCGATCGTTTATTACAAGAACAAGAATCCGGAGTGACAGCGTTATGAACAGCTTGCGCAGTGTGTCGATCAGCCGACGCTTGTGGCTCATCTTGATCGTGGCGGTGGTCATGTTGCTGACCTTGGGCGTGCTGATGCTCAAGCAGATCCACGACGACCTCTACCACGCCAAGGCGCAGAAAACCCAGCACGTGGTGCAGACCGCCAGTGGCCTGCTCACCTATTACCAAGGTCTTGAGACCGCCGGCACCCTGACCAGGGATGCCGCGCAAAAGCAAGCGTTGACCGCGATCCGTGGCCTGCGCTATGACCAGAGCGACTACTTCTGGATCAACGACCTCACGCCCGTGATGGTCATGCACCCGACAAATCCCAAGCTCGAAGGCCAGAATCTCTCGGCGATCCGCGACCCGGACGGCTTTGCGGTGTTCAACGAGATGGTCGCCATTGCCAAGGCCAAAGGCGCGGGCATGGTCAATTATCGCTGGCCGAAACCGGGTGCGACCGATCCCGTTGCGAAGACTTCGTACGTGAAATTGTTCGAGCCGTGGGGCTGGGTAATCGGTTCCGGCGTTTACGTCGACGATGTTCAGGCGGAATTTCAGGAACAAATGATCAAGGCGTCGGCGATCGGCCTGGCGATTGCGCTGATCATGGCGCTGCTGGTGATCCTGATCGCACGCAGCATCGTCCGTCCGTTGCAGGAGACCGTGAATGCCATGGCGAACATCGCCAGCGGCGAGAGCGACCTGACCCGCAGCCTTGATACCCACGGCAAGGATGAGGTCACTGAACTGGCCCATCACTTCAATGCCTTCACCGCCAAATTGCGCCGAGTGATTGGTGATCTGCAGGTCTCGGCCAGCGCTTTGGGTCAGTCGTCCAGTGAGCTGGGCAACGATGCCTCGCAAGCGCAGCAGCGCAGTCAGCAGCAATCGCAGCAGATGGAACTGGTCGCCACGGCGATCAACGAAGTCACCTACGGCGTGCAGGACGTGGCGAAAAACGCCGAACACGCCGCCGCCGAAATGCGTGATGCCGAAGCGCAGGCGCAACAGGGGCAGATCAACATTGACGGCAGCCTGCAACAGATCGACAAGCTCTCCGGCACGATCGATCAGGCGGTGGAAGTGATCCGCACCCTGGCGGCGGAGAGCACGCAGATTGGCAGCGTGCTGGAAGTGATTCGCTCGATTGCCGAGCAGACCAATCTGCTGGCCTTGAACGCGGCGATTGAAGCGGCGCGTGCGGGTGAACAGGGTCGCGGGTTCGCCGTGGTGGCCGATGAGGTGCGCTTGCTGGCCCAGCGTACGCAGAAATCGACCGCTGAAATTCAGTCGATGATCGAGCGTTTGCAGAATCACTCGGAGGCTGCGGTGAAGGTGATCGGCGACAGCAGCAAGGCCTCGCAATTGACCATCGAACAGGCGGGACTGGCCGGGGCGAGCCTTAATGCCATTGGCCAGGCGTTGCGTAATCTCAATGGCCTGAATGCGTCGATTGCCAGCGCTACCTTGCAACAGGCGCAGGTGGTTGAGGACATCAACCAGAACGTGACCCAGGCGGCCGGGCTTTCCCATAGCACCGCGTTGGCGGCTGAGCAATCCAGTGCAGCCAGCTTGCGCCTTGGGCAACTGAGCGAACAGCTCAACGGGTTGCTGCGCCAGTTCCGGGTCTGACCGGTCACCGAGGTGAGCCCACCCCTCACCCCAGCCCTCTCCCCGAGGAGAGGGAGCAGATCATTGCGCTTTTCATGATCTGCGTTCGACGCGATATTCCAGGTCAGCGTACCTCGACCAAACAACGCGGTCAGTTCCCTCTCCCTCCGGGAGAGGGTTAGGGTGAGGGGCTTTTGATCTGACTAATGCAGTACAATCCGCCCCCTTCTCAACTCCCCCAAGGATCCGCCATGTCCGGGCTTGAACTGTTTGCTGCTGCCCTCGGTGTCATCGCCGTGTGGCTGACGGTCAAGCAGAATCCGTGGTGCTGGCCGATCGGGCTGGTCATGGTGTTGCTCTACAGCTGGATCTTCTTTGAGGTGAAGCTGTATTCGGACATGTTGCTGCAAGTGATCTATGCCGCGCTGCAAATCTACGGCTGGTGGCAATGGACCCGCGCCGGGACGATGCATGACGGTCGCCAAGTCACCCGCCTCGATGCACGCTCGATTCTGCTCGGCCTTGGCATTGGAGCGATCGGCAGCCTGCTGCTGGGCGCGGCGATGGCGCACTGGACCGACGCCGCACAGCCGTGGCTCGATGCCGCGCTCACCGGTTTCAGTCTGGTGGCGCAACTGTGGATGGCGCAAAAACGCCTGCAATGCTGGGCGCTGTGGTTCGTCCTCGATGTGATCTTTGTCGGCCTGTTCATCTATAAAGGCCTCTATCTGACTGCCGGCCTGTATGCGCTGTTTACCCTGCTCGCAGTGCAAGGCTGGCGGGAATGGCGTGCCGATCCGGCGTTGCGCACATGAAAGTCGTTGTTCTCACCGGCCCGGAATCCACCGGCAAGAGCTGGCTGGCGGCAGGCCTTGAGCAGCGTTTCGGCGGCGTGCGCGTTGATGAATATGTTCGTCGGTTCATCGAAGACAACCCACGCGACACTTGCCTCGCGGATATTCCTGATATCGCTAGAGGCCAGTTGCAATGGGAAGATCAGGCACGGGCGAAACAACCCGAACTGCTGATTCTCGACACCCATCTGCTGAGCAACATCCTCTGGAGCCAGACCCTGTTCGGCGACTGCCCGGCCTGGCTGCAAAGCGAATTGCTCACGCGCCATTACGACCTGCACCTGCTGCTGTCGCCGCAACAGGTCGACTGGGCCGAAGATGGTCAGCGCTGCCAACCGGATCTTGCGGATCGCATGGCATTTTTCGAAGCCACCCGCGCCTGGTTGATTGAGCATCAACAGTCATTGCAAGTTATCGAGGGCAATTGGGCCGAGCGCCAGACGCAAGCCTTTGCGGCGGTCGAGCTTTTGCTGTCCAGCTGAGCCGCCTTGGGACGAAACTGTCCGTTTTTGAAACACTCCTCACCGCGCAAAGCCCCCGTCCAAACGCTGTTCATCACTCCGTCACGTCACCTGTTACGCCGATGAAACACATCGGCGCAAACCCTTGTTCCAGAGCTTTCCGACGTCAAGCACCGTCCAATCACCCATGCATGTGTCTCAGCGCTGAAACAGTACCCGCTTTGAGCATTCCCGGAAAACACCTAAGCCATTGAAATAACGCGACAATTCAAAACCGGCACAGCTTTCGCTCTCTCCTTCACAACGCTGAATAACCCAGCCCACTGAAGAAGGAATTGCAGCCGTGGGGAATTTCAATAAAAGCCTGACCTGCCTCCTGCTGATCGGATCAGCCGCCAGCGCATTGATCAGTGCCAGCGCCCAGGCCGACGGCAATGGAGTGATCGTCCTCAACCGCGACGTTCAACCCATCGCGATCGGTCGCAATGGCGGCAAAGATCCCTATCCAACCACGGTCAACGCCAACCCTTCGGCGCGGATCAACCAGACCCTCAGCAGTACCGAACTCACTGACGGTGATTTCGCCAGTGTCGCCAGCGGCTCATCGATTCGCGGCAACATGACCACGCCCAGTTCCAACCTGCCCGGCATGAACACTCTGACCAACCAGAACGGCCTGCCCGGTATGCGCACTGGCAGCGGCGGTGGTTCTGGCGCCTCGATCTCCAACACGGTCAACCGGGCGATGAGCACCGGGCTGGCGCCTCTGACTCGCATGGCCGGAGGCCAATGACATGAATCGCACCCTGCTGCTTCTCGCCCTGCTCGGCTGCACCAGCGCCATGGCCGATTCGGCTTCAGTGAACAAGGCCAATATTCAGGATTCCGGTGTTCAGTATCGCGGCAACTTCAATGTCAACCAGGCTGCCGGTGACCAGATGCAACAAGCCAACACCAAGGCGATTGCCATCGGCACCGAAGCCCATGCCACCACCAACGTCAGGCAAACCATCGACACGCCCGCCAGCCGCGCCATCGACGCGAGCGCCAATATCGGCGGCAACTCTTTCAGCAATGGCAACGGCATCCTCGGTGTGAACCAGGGCGCCGGTGCCAACAACCAAATGGCCAACGTCACGCGCGTCAGCATCAGTGCCGGCCCGCAGAGCGTTGACGACAGCGCCCTTTCACAACAGAACGTGGCGTTTATACCGAGCTCAGGAGCAACTGGTACTTCAATCGGCAGTCGCCAGGTCACGACCAGTGATCAGGCCTTCACCGGCAGCCGCGGGGTAATCCAGGTGAACCAGAGTGCCGGGGTGGGGAACCGAATGGCTAACACCCTGAGCATCCGGGTCGCAGACTGACCCAAACAAAAAGCAGTGCAATTAGAAAAGTCCCAACACTTAACCAACTAATAAGCACGACGGAGAAACAACCATGAAACCTACAATGGCTCTCAAACCACTGGTTTTCGCACTCGCAGCAGTGATGGCAATGGCAGCACAGGCTGGCGGCCGTGGTGACAATGATCATGGTAACGGGCACGGCAATGGACATGGCAACGGTCACGGCCAGCCACAAGGTCCGAATCTTGAACAACTGCTGCAGATCACCGCAGGCGCCGGCGCCGCTGTACTCGACGCACAAAACAGCGACGGCAACGTGGTGAAAAACCAGGGCACCCTGAACAACGCCAATGCCAGCGACTCGCTCAACGGCTCCAACGGCAACATGGGCGCCAACGTCGCCGCCGGCGACGGCAACCAGCAGGACAACGCTGCTGCACTGGCCACCGCTGACGAGAGCTTCATCTTCGGCAATGCTGTTGCCGCCTCGAGCGCGACTCAGGTGAACAACAACAACTACGTGAAAAACTCGTCCACCTTCAACAACGCCACGCTCAGCAATGCAGGCAACAATGGTTCCGGCAACATCGGCATCAACGTGACCGCCGGCAACTTCAACCAACAGAAAAACAACCTCGCCATCGCCGTTTCCGGTGGTCGTGTAGCGCAGGCCGCTGCCTCTGCCAACCAGTCCTCGACTGGCCTGGTCGTGGAAAACAAAGGCGTGCAGGCTTACAAAACCGACACCCTCACCGGTACTTATGCAGCCGCTGGCGCGTTCAAAGCCAAAGGCACCGCGACCATCGAAGACGACAACCACGGCGGTTGGGGCAACCGTGGCGGCGGCCATGGCGGCAACGATGATCAGAAAGCCAAGTTCGAAGCCGTGGGTACTTTTGGCCTCGCTGGCGTCACCACCCAACAAGTGTTGACCAAAGATGGCTGGAAAACTCCAGTCGTCAACAACGCCAACATGACCAACTCGATGAACAACTTCTCCGGCAACGGCGGAGCCAACGTCTCGGCGGGTGTGGGCAACCAACAAAGCAACTCGCTGTCCATCGCCGCAGGTTGCAAAGCCTGCATGTAAGCGCGATCGAAACGAAAGCCCCGGCAACGGGGCTTTTTTCCCAGGTTCCACAAGGCGTATTCGATCATGCGGACTCCTGCCCTCCTCGCTCTGCTTTGTCTGTGCGGCCTGACTCAGGCAGCCCAGATGCCGATCGCTGCCCTGCCGGGTGGCGTGCTGGTCTACAAGGACGTGCAAAGCATTCGTGAGCGCAAGTTTGCCGACATCGTCGAACAGAAAACCGATTTCAGCTGCGGCGCTGCTGCACTGGCAACGGTCCTACGCCAAGCCTATTGGCTCGACGTCGATGAGGAGCACATCATCAAAGGCATGCTGGTCCACGCTGACCAGGACCTGGTGCGAACCCAGGGTTTCTCCATGCTCGACATGAAGCGCTACGTAGAAAGCATCGGCATGCGTGCCCGTGGCTACCGGATCCCGCCCGAGAAACTCAAAGCGGTGACCATTCCGGTGGTGGTTCTGATGGACATTCGTGGCTACAAGCATTTCGTCGTCCTGCAGCGCTCGGACAAGGATTGGGTCTACATCGGTGACCCGGTTCTCGGCCACAAGCGCTACAAGCACGACGACTTTGTCAAAGGTTGGAACGGCATTGTCTTTGCCATCGTCGGCCCCGGTTACGACAAGGCCAATGCCTTGCGCAGCCCTCCCGTGCCGCTGACGGCGAAGAACTCGCTGGACAGTTTCAACCCGGTCAAAGATGCGGAATTGATGGATTTCGGGTTCATTCAGAGCGACTTCTTTTAATCGCCGAGTTAGAGAATGGGACTGGATGTCCCGGGAGCAGCAGATGAAAAGCTCATACTGGCTGGCCGCCGCCTGCCTGGCAGCGAGTGCGTCAGGTTTAGCCCATGCCGGATTCAAACCCATCGAAATCAAGGACCAGGAGCTCGCCGAGCTGCGCGGTCGTTACGTCATGCCGGGGCGGATCATCAGCTTCGGCATTGTCATGAGCAGCACCTGGCGCAACGCCAGCGGCGACTTGATCGGGGCCGCGACCTCGATGCAGATCCAGGCTGCAACCGTCAAACCGGAATTCTATGTCTCGACCATCAAGGAGTCGGGCAACGGCAGCACCCCCACCTTGGGCACCGGCACTGTCATCGGCGGTGCCGGCCTCAACAGTAGCCAGGGCGTTACGCAGAGTGTGCGCGCGGCGGGCGATGGCAATACCGCCAACAACAACGTCGCGATCAACGTCAGCGAAGCCAGTCAGGCCCCGGCACTGGTGCCGTCGCAGGGCCAGGCCCTCATCGCCGGGCAGACCATCAGCGGCAGCAACGGCGCCGGCAGTGTCGCGGTTTCGGCCAATGGCGGTGGCGTGCAAATGGCCATTCAGGCCAGCGGCAATCAAGGCACGGCACTGCAACAGGTCGCCCAGGGCGGGCTGCTGCAGAACACCCGTTTGCTGGGCAGCGCCAACGTGGTCAACAACCTTACGCAACTCAACGTCGTACTTAACAATAACGGCAGAAGCGCCGGTGCACTGGATTGCAACCTGACCCAACTCGGGGCCCTACGCAATATCGGATATTGAACTACGCTGAGTCTCGATCATTGGGCTTAAAGGGACGGCTTATTCATGTATCGATCAGTATCACTGCGTGCTGCAGTGTGTTTGAGTACCCTTCTCCCGGCGGCAATGCTGCAAGCAGCACCCGACGCCGATGTAGAAGCCCTGAAACGGGAACTTCTGGAACTGAGACAACGATACGAACAACAACAACAAGCGCTGGCGGTACTTGAACAACGGGTCCGCCAGGTAGAAGAAACACCCGCCGCCCCACCGCCAAAACGGCTGGCCAAATCGCCGTCCGACATGAAAGGCAATCGCGTCGCCGCCGGAGCCGCCACAGGCACCGGTGCGGCCGCTGCATCGGGAGGCGCTGCCGGGGGCAGTGGCGCATCCTACGGTCAATCACTGGCCGATGATTCACAACCGGCACAGAGCGTTTCCAATCTGTATGACGAAGCCAGCGGTTTCTTTGGCGGCGGCAAGTTCAGCGTGGAAACCGGCCTGACCTATTCGCGCTACGACACCCGTCAGTTGATCCTCAACGGTTTCCTTGCGCTGGATTCGATCTTCCTGGGCAACATCAACCTCGACCGGATCAAGGCCGACACCTGGACCCTGGACCTCACCGGCCGCTACAACTTCGATAACCGCTGGCAGTTCGACCTGAACGTGCCGGTGATCTATCGCGAGTCGACGTATCAATCCGGCGGCGGCAACGAGGGCGCGGCTGGCGTAACAACCGAAGAAACCGTGACCAAGGATCCAACCATCGGCGACGTCAACTTCGGTATCGCCTACAAGTTCCTCGACGAATCGGTCAACACCCCGGACGCCGTCGTCACCTTGCGCGTCAAGGCGCCGACCGGCAAAGACCCGTTCGGCATCAAACTGCGCCAGACCGACGCCAACTCCAACCTGTTCGTCCCCGACACCCTGCCCACCGGCAACGGCGTCTGGTCGATCACGCCGGGCATCTCGCTGGTCAAGACGTTCGACCCGGCGGTGCTGTTCGGCAGCCTTTCCTACACCCACAACCTCGAGGAATCGTTCGACGACATCAGCTCCACGGTCAACCAGAAAAACCCGGGCAAGGTGAAGATTGGCGACAGCTTCCAGATCGGCGCCGGTATCGCCTTCGCGCTCAACGAGAAGATGAGTATGTCGTTCTCGGTCTCCGACCTGGTGCAACGCAAGAGCAAGCTGAAACAAGACGGCGGCGATTGGGAATCGGTGGTGTCCAGTGATGCCAACGCCGGTTACTTCAACGTCGGCATGACCATTGCGGCCACCGACAACCTGACGATCGTGCCGAACTTGTCGATTGGTATGACGGATGATGCGCCGGACTTTTCGTTCAGTCTGAAATTCCCGTATTACTTCTAAGCAAAAGCAAAAGATCGCAGCCTTCGGCGGCTCCTGCATGTGGATTCGAGTAATCCCCGCAGGAGACGCCGAAGGCTGCGATCTTTTGATTCTGAGGCTCTTGCTCGTGACCACTCATCGGAAACACGTCCGCACCTGTCAGATCTGACAGGTGCGCTTTTCGCAGAAATAACTTCTGATAGCTCCAGCGTCTGGTCGCCCGTGACCAGCTCGGGCTCAGGAGATTTGCCATGACCATTCTTCTCGCTGCAGATTTGTTTCCTCCAAAAATTCCCATGGCAACTGATCTGGAAACACCAGAGGCGTATCACGGCGGTATTTCACTGGAAGCCGTGAGAACGGGTTACCTGACAGCTGTTGTCGATCCTTGGGTCAACCAGAGTATTGGAGAAAAGTGCGCCTTCCACTGGGATAACTCGCTCTTACCGGTTCGAACGATAGAAATTGATGACACCAATCTCAATAAACAGCTGCTGTTCCAGATCCCGGCAGGTCAAATCACCAACGGCGACGCTTACGCGTTTTACAAAGTAACCCGGCCACATCAGCAGCCTGTGAAATCCCAGGAAATACTGATGCTGGTTAAATTTACCCGGCCCGGCGGCGATGACAGCGACAGTGAACCGGGAAATTCCGGTCTCGTGTACACGCTGGATCCGGACCCGTCGAAGGGGGTGGATGCCGAAATGGCCAAGCTGGGCGTCAAGCTGTTGGCGAGCTACGTAAACTGCGCCACATTCGACCGAATTATCGGGCGCTGGGGTGACCAGTTGGTGTCCTACTATCCAGTCACCAGAGAGCAAGTCGAAGATCCGGTCAATAATCCGATCTTTCTCACCTTCACCGAAAAAGTCATCAGAGACGAAGGCAACGGCAGGAACATCGAAGTGAGTTATCAGGTGTTCGACCGGGTCGGCAATCTGCCGGATCCAAACGCGCCATGGTCGAAAGTCACCTATGTGAATGTGGACCTGAGCATCAGCCGCTTGCCGGCGCCAACAATCTGGGTCAACAACCAGAACGTCACCACCATCGACCTGAAGGTGCTGGGCACGAGCGACGCCGATGCACGGGTTTATTTCACCCCGCCGGATTTCCAGATTGGAGACGAGGTCGAGCTAAGGTGTACCGGCCAGACACCTGAGGGAGAACCTGTCACGATCGGACCGTTGGTACACACGGTCGGCGCCGTGCCTGGGCACTTCGATTTCAAGCTGGCCAATGCCTCGATCAGGGCCATGGTCAATGGCTCGGCCACGACCAACTACAAGTTAATCCGCGCCAACGTACCTGCGCGTCCGTCCAATGACGTTGTTGTTCCAGTCACCGGCGAAGTCAGTCAGTTGAAACCGCCAACGGTTGTCGAGGCGCCTGATTACAAACTTGACCCGAACCGGCATCAGAACGGATTCACCACGGTGTTTGACACTTCGATGTTTGGCGCAAATCACGAGGTAAAACTGGAAATCGCCGGCAGACCCGGCGCCGGCTCAATACCTCCACAGCAAAAGCCGGTGGCGGGACAGTCGAAAGTGCAATTCGAGATTGATTTCTCCGTCACCGGGGCAAATCTGCAGCGCAGTGTGGATCTGATATACAGCCTGATCGTTAATGGACAACCGACGCCGGTGCAGAGTGTGACGCTGGTGATTGGTGAGTTGTTGCAGACGAGCATGCCGATGCCGAAGCTCGAAGGGTTTGATGGTGAAGTGCTGGATGTTGGGTTGATCAAGGATGACACCAAGGTTTTGTGTGAGGCTTGGCCGTTCCAGTGCGCCGGGTGTCCAATTTGGTTGGAGTATGTGGAGACGTTTGCGGGTGGTGGGGAGCGGGTTAAGGAGCAGTTTGTGGGGGCGGCGCATGATCAGGAAGTGGGGCTGAGTTATCTGACTGAGGTGGAGTGGTTGCGGGGGTGTAAGGCGGATTCGAAGTTGGTTGTTGTGTTGAAGGTGGGGTTGTATTCGGGGACGGTTGAGAGTGAGGCGGTTGGGTGTCGGGTGAGGAGTTATGGGGTTAAGGCTGGGTTGGATGATTTGACTACGTTTGATAACTATGACTGGAATCACTGGGCAATTAGCGCTTCTGGGGATTATCAATCTAAGATTTCTAATTCTTCAGATGAGTTTTTTTTAGAATCGCTATCTAATACAGGTTCGAGTATTTACCACGTGTGGATCTCCAAATCTTTTCAAGGCATTGAGACGGGCACCCCGCTTGAGTTTAGTTGTGATTGTCGTTCCTCAAGCAGTATCGGATTAATGCTCGTGCAGAATAATGAAATTGTATTAGAAGACAATGTACCTTCGGGTGGGTTGTGGCAAAAAAAAATCGTAGCATTTTATGCAAGCGAGTCCCCGACACCTAACTCCCTAATGTTAGTTTTTCACGCGACCTCCCCCCACACTATAAATATGAAAAATCTAAGAATTAAACATAAATAATATAAAAATGGTGTCAGGACCAAGACTAGTATTGCTTTCCCCTAAACACCTCCCAATATGATTTCACTCACTCCAAAACGCTTGCAATCACCTAATCTGATGCTTATGCAACAACCGATAAAAAGTAGGCCGCGAAACCCCTAACACTTTCGCAGCCACACTCAAATTATCACTATGCCGATTCAACACATCACACAACGCCTGCCGTTCCGCTCGGGTCTTGTAATCCTCCAGCGTGCCCATCGGCGTGGCGATCGAGTGTTGGCTGATCAACCCTAAATCCCTTGCCTCGATCTGCCTTCCCTCCGCCAACACCAGCCCCCGCCGTACCCGGTTCGCCAGCTCGCGCACGTTACCCGGCCAGTCATGCTTGCCCATGGCAATCAATGCATCTTCGCTGAAGCTGCGTGGCCGGCGCCCGGTTTCGTGGCTGTAGAAGTGCGAAAAGTGGTTGGCCAGCATCGACAGATCGCCATGGCGCTCGCGCAATGGCGCGGTTACCACTTGCAGTACGTTGAGCCGGTAATACAGGTCTTCGCGAAAGCGCTTCTTCTCGATCGCCGCTTCCAGGTCAACGTGGGTTGCGGCCAGAACGCGAACGTCCACCGGGATCGGCTGACTGCCGCCTACCCGCTCGATGTGCTTTTCCTGCAGAAAGCGCAACAGGTTGGCCTGCAATTCCAGCGGCAAGTCGCCGATTTCATCGAGGAACAACGTGCCGCCATTGGCCGCTTCGATGCGTCCGACCTTGCGCTGGTGTGCGCCGGTGAACGCGCCTTTCTCGTGGCCGAACAATTCTGACTGGATCAAATGCTCTGGGATCGCCCCGCAGTTGATCGCTACAAACGGTTTGTTGTGACGCTGGGATTGTCGGTGCAGGGTGCGCGCGACCAGCTCTTTGCCGGTGCCACTTTCGCCGCGAATCAGCACGGGCGATTCGGTCGGGGCCAGTTTGCTCAGCAGTTTGCGCAGTTCGCGGATCGGTTTGCTGTCGCCGAGCAGTTCGTGCTCTGGCTGATCGACATGAATCGTGCCCTGCCCGCGCAGGCGCGCCATGCCGAAGGCGCGGCCGAGTGTGACTTGTACGCGGGAGACATCGAAGGGCAAGGTGTGGAAGTCAAAGAACCATTCACAAACGAAATCGCCAACGTTCTGTAAGCGCAGGACTTCCTGATTGAGCACGGCAATCCATTCGGTGCCGCTGCGGCTGATCAGTTCTTTGACCGCTTCTGGACGTTCCAGGTGATAAGGCTGCAAGCGTAGCAGGCCGACGTCACAGGCGCGGGATGCGGCGTTTTCCAGATTACAACTGTCGACATCCCAACCGACGGCGCGCAATCCGGGCAACAGGCGATGGCAGTCGTCGCAGGGATCGACCACCAGTAAACGTCTCGACGCAGGCGCTTCGCTCATGACTGTTCCTTGGCGCCAAATTTGATAAATGATCGTAAAAACAGTCATTTGGCAGACCCGGTTGTAACACTAGCAAGATTTTGACGGAGGCTTGTACCGATTGCTTATAGGCTGGCTATTAAAAGAGTTATAAGAAAGTTGGTTGTTAGTTAGCTATCGACTATTTACGCTGAGTCAAAGAGCAGCCCCTCACCCTAGCCCTCTCCCAAGGGAGAGGGAACTGACCGAGGTGTTTGCGCGGGGTACGCCGATCTGAAAGACCAAGCCGAACTCGAGCTTGAAAAGCCCACAAATCGGCTCCCTCTCCTCGGGGAGAGGGCTGGGGTGAGGGGTGAATTCAGCGCGGTGTTCGGACAGGTGCAGGATTAACGAAACGAACTTACGTTATGTAAAGAACCTGAAATTTCTTTGTTTCAAGTGTGACCCACCCCCCTGTTGCGTGCATCAGTACAAGTAACCCGCCGCACGGTAAGCCCAACCGACGGCACATCACTTGATTGGGCGCCAATAGAGAGAAGACCCCATGACTGCCCCGCTGCGTATCAACGAAGCTCTTCTGATTGCCAACCACGCGTTCAAGCCTTTTCAATGCGTGGCCTGGGCGCCACAAGACGGCAATGGCGAACTGAGCCTGACCGTCGTCGACCGCACCAATTCCCACATCGGTCGCAAACAGATCCCGAGCAGCGCCTACTCTGACCCGGCGCAACTCGAACAACTGCTGCAACAGGCCCGCGCCGAGCTGAGCGAAGACGGCCACAAGTTGCAATCGTGGTCGATGCCACACTGATAATCGAACAAAGGCGGATGACGTTAAAGTCATCCGCCTTTGTTGTATGCGAAGTCGAATAAGCACAGTACTTACCGCGCTGTTTCATCCAAATTGCTTGGCTCGCTTGCGACTGGTTCAACAAGACACTGTTCTGGCACAGTGCGACCGTCGTTCTGTTGATTCGTCCAGTTGTACTTCTCGCGGTTCAGGGATTGAATGTTTCGCTCGTGCAGTCAGCCTCCCAATCACTGGGATATCGGCTACTCGCAAGGAGACGCGTGCATGTCGACCCTGAACACTTATGCGCTGCCCACGGTATGGAACAACCCCGGTTCGCTCGACTCGACCTTCGCCATCGGCGGTGTTGCGCAGGTGTACTTTGCCGGTAGCCTGTCCAGCCAGACGCAACATGTCGCGCTCGATGCGCAGGGTCGGATTCTGGTCGCCGCCAAGGTCGGTACGCCGAAGGGAAGTCGTTTTGGCCTGGCGCGGCTGCTGGGTGATGGTTCGGCGGATTTGTCGTTCGGTATTCAGGGCAGCGTGATCGGCAGTTTCGTCGAAGGATTCGAAGCCAAGGCCGGCAAGGTTCAGGTACTAGCTGACGGCAAGATTCTGCTGGCCGGCCTGCATTATGAAGACACCCATCGCACCCTCCCCGCCTTCGCCCTGTTCGATGCCGACGGCCGGCCAGATCGAACTTTCGGTGATGACGGCTTCCAGATCGTGCGTCTGCCCGGGGAGCTGTCCATGGGCACCCGCGACAACTGGCTGCCGCCGGGTGTGCCTGGTGTTGAAGCCTGTGACTTTGCGGTGCAGGACGACGGTCGCATTCTGCTGATCGCCAACCATCATTTCAGCCTCGCCGACCACGCCGGGATGCTGATTCGCCTGTGTCCTGATGGAAGCCTCGACGAATCGTTCAACGGGCGCGGATTTGTCATGGTTCGCCACTTGCTGCTCAACACCTGGCTGAGCACCCTGCTGTTGAAGGCGGATGGGCGAATTGTCGTCGCAGGTTCCATCGACTTTCCGCAGCAAGGGCTGCTGGCGGTTTACCAGTCCGATGGGCGTCTGGACGAGCGTTTTGCCGTGGACGGTTTCATGGCGTTCAGGGCCCACGGCAACAGCGCTCAGGTCAGCCAGATCATCGAGTCCGCCGACAGGCTCTACTGCTTCGGCAGCAGCCGCGATCCGATCCGCTGCCTGACGTTTGTCCTGCACGCCAACGGTCGACCGGACCTGCACTGTCATCATGGCCAACCACAGGTGGTGGACATCGGTCCCAGCGGATGCCAATGGAACGCCGCCCAGTTGATGAGCGATGGCCGCATCGTTGCCGTGGGCGCGACCATCGGCGGGGTTGAAGCCGACTTCATGGTCGCCCGTTATCAAGCTGACGGCAGTCTCGATCCCGCGTTCGGCCAGGGCCACGGTTGGTTGCGCACGCGACTGGGGCGAAGTCTCGATACAGCCAATTCTCTGGCCATACAAACTGACGGGGCTATCGTGGTGGGGGGCTATTCACTGGATGGCAACTACCGGGCAATGGTTGCGCGTTATCTGAATCCATAGAGCATTCAACAGGATCGAGGTTATCGGCGACTTGATCTTCCTTGAAACATCCGGCAACTTTCGCGCTTCTAAATAAAAGGAGCAGCCGATGTCCGGTTCAATCGCCCAGGCGTTCGCGCACAACTTCCTCGGGCAATCGCCACGCTGGTACAAGGCGACCATCGTCGGTTTTCTCATTCTCAATGCCGTGGTCCTGTTCACCATCGGCCCGGTCGCCGCAGGCTGGTTGCTGGTGATCGAATTCATCTTCACCCTGGCCATGGCGCTCAAGTGTTATCCGTTGATGCCCGGCGGCCTGCTGTTGATTGAAGCGTTGCTGTTGAAGATGACCACGCCGCAAGCGCTTTACGATGAGTTGCTGCACAACTTTCCGGTGATCCTGCTGCTGATGTTCATGGTTGCCGGCATCTACTTCATGAAAGATCTGCTGCTGTTTCTCTTCTCGCGGCTGCTGTTGGGCGTGCGCTCGAAAGCGATTCTGGCGCTGATGTTCTGCTTCTTGTCGGCATTTCTTTCGGCATTTCTTGATGCGTTGACCGTGACGGCGGTGATCATCAGTGCGGCTGTCGGGTTTTACTCGGTGTATCACCGGGTCGCGTCTGGCAATGATCCACGCAAGGACAGCGAATTTGGTGACGATCAGCATTTACCGTCGCGACACCATGAGGACTTGAATCAATTCCGCGCTTTCCTGCGCAGCCTGTTGATGCACGGCGCGGTCGGCACGGCGCTCGGTGGCGTCTGCACCTTGGTCGGTGAGCCGCAGAACCTGTTGATTGGCCATGAGATGGGCTGGCATTTCGGCGAGTTCTTCCAGAAAGTTGCCCCGGTGTCGCTGCCGGTACTGGTGGCGGGTCTGGTTACTTGCGTGCTGCTGGAGAAGCTGCGCTGGTTCGGATACGGCACGCTGCTGCCGGACAACGTCCGCGCTGTGTTGGCTGACTACGCTGCCGAGGACAACGCCAAACGCACGCCCCGTCAGACGGCGGCGCTGCTGGTGCAAGGCGCGGCGGCGCTGATTCTGATTGGTTGCCTGGCGTTTCACCTGGCTGAAGTCGGCCTGATCGGTTTGATGGTGATTGTGTTGATCACTGCGTTTACCGGCATCACCGACGAGCATCGCCTGGGCAGCGCGTTCAAGGACGCCATGCCGTTTACCGCGCTGCTGGTGGTGTTTTTTGCCGTGGTGGCGGTCATTCACGATCAGCATCTGTTCGTCCCGCTGATCGAGTGGGTCTTGGCGTTGCCGATGGATCAACAGCCGGGGATGTTGTTCATCGCCAATGGTCTGCTCTCGGCGATCAGCGACAACGTGTTTGTCGCGACCATTTACATCACTGAGGTGAAACAGGCTTTTCTTGCCGGGCACATGACTCGTGAGCACTTCGAAACGTTGGCGATTGCGATCAACACCGGCACCAATCTGCCGAGTGTGGCGACACCGAATGGTCAGGCAGCGTTTCTGTTCCTGCTGACCTCGGCGATCGCGCCGCTGGTACGTTTGTCGTACGGGCGCATGGTGTGGATGGCGGTGCCGTATACCGTGGTGATGGGTTTGTTGGGCTGGTATGCGGTGAGCTATTGGCTCTAAGCAACACTGAATAACCCTGTGGGAGCGAGCCTGCTCGCGAATGCGTTAGGTCAGGCAAAGAAGGTGTTGAATGTGCCGACGCCTTCGCGAGCAGGCTCGCTCCCACATTGGTTTTTGTGTCGGGTCAGTGCGGGAGGATGTACTGCTCGATCGCCAAAGCCACGCCGTCTTCGGTGTTCGACGCTGTAACGACATCCGCCTGACGCTTCACCGCCTCCTCCGCCTGCCCCATGGCAATCGACAAACCGGCGCATTTGAACATCGCCGGGTCGTTGCCGCCGTCGCCGATGACAGCGGTTTGCTCCAGCGGCACGCCGAGGTATTCGGCAATCGTTGTCAGCGCGGTGCCTTTGTTGGCCTCAAGCGCAGTGACGTCCAGATACACCGGCTGCGAGCGCGACACTTGCGCCATGCCGTTGACCTTGGGCAACAGCTGCGCCTCCAGCTCAATCAGCAACTCTGTGTTATTGCTGGTGGCAACGATCTTGTCGATGCGCTCCAGATACGGCTCGAAACTCTCGACCACCACCGGCGGATAGCCGAGGCCGCTCTGCTCACGAGGGACCATCGGCCCGTGCGGGTCCTTGAGCAGCCAGTCGCCGCCACTGAACACCCAGATTTCCACCTCCGGTTGATCGGCAAACTGCGCCAAAGCAATCAGCGCGGTCGTGGCCGGCAGATAATGCGCGGCCAACAGTGTGCCGTCCGGTTTGACGATGGTGCCGCCATTGAACGCCGCTGTCGGCAGATCAACGCCCAGCGCCTCGATCTGCTGCAACATGGCTTTCGGCGGGCGGCCGCTGGCGAGGCTGAACAGCACGCCGGCCTCGCGCAATGAACGCACGGCGTCGATGGTGCGCTGGTTCAGCGTGTGATCAGGCAGCAACAAGGTGCCGTCCATGTCGCTGAGCAGAAAACGGATCGGTTGTTTCGGCAAATCACTCATCCCAGGCCGTGCCAGACGCGACCATCGCGAGTCAGCAGATCTTCGGCTGCTTGCGGGCCATCTTCGCCGGCCGCATACGTCTCGACGCTCGCATCCTGCTGCCAGGCATCAAGGAAAGGCTGCACCGCTCGCCAACCGTTCTCAATGTTGTCGGCACGCTGGAACAGCGTCTGATCACCGGTCAGGCAGTCGTAGATCAAGGTTTCGTAGCCAGTCGACGGCTGCATCTCGAAGAAATCCTTATACGCAAAACCCAGCTCGATATTGGCCATGTTCAGCGCCGGCCCCGGGCGCTTGGCCAGCAGGTCGAACCACATGCCTTCGTTTGGCTGGATCTGGATACGCAGGTAAGTCGGCTGCAACTCGTCGACTTCGGTGTCGCGAAACTGCGCGTACGGCGCCGGTTTGAAGCAGATGACGATCTCGGTGTCGCGCACGCTCATGCGCTTGCCGGTGCGCAGATAGAACGGCACGCCGACCCAGCGCCAGTTATCGATCATCACCTTCAGCGCCACATAGGTTTCCGTGGTGCTGTCGGGCGACACGTTGGCTTCTTCGCGATAACCCTTCAACGGCTGGCCATCGCGCTCGCCAGCGCTGTACTGCCCGCGCACCGAGTTGGCCCGGGCTTCTTCCGTCGACCAGGGACGAATCGCCCCGACCACTTTGGCCTTCTCGCCGCGCACCGCGTCAGCGCCGAAAGCAGCCGGCGGTTCCATGGCGACCATGGCCAACAATTGGAACAGGTGATTGGGCACCATGTCGCGCAGTGCGCCGGTGTGTTCGTAAAAACTGCCACGGGTTTCCACACCGACGGTTTCCGCCGCAGTGATCTGCACATGGTCGATGTAATGGTTGTTCCAGAAGGCTTCGAACAGGCTGTTGGAAAACCGGCTGACCAGGATGTTCTGCACGGTTTCCTTGCCCAGGTAATGGTCGATCCGGTAGATCTGCTTCTCGCTCATGACCTTGAGCAGGCAAGCGTTCAAGGCTTCGGCAGTGTGCAGATCGGAGCCGAACGGCTTCTCGATCACCACCCTTCTGAACGCTTCGGGGGTTTCTTCAAGCAAACCGGCGCTGCCGAGACGGCGCACCACTTCACTGAAGAAACGTGGCGCGGTGGCCAGGTAAAACACCGCATTGCCGGTGCCGCTGTCGGCGATTTTCGCCGCCAGGGCTGAATAAGTGCTGTCGTCGAGGAAATCACCCTGGACGTAGCTGATGCCTTTGGCGAGCTTGGCCCACAAGGCCGGATCAAGCATCTGATCGCCCTTGCCGACCTTCGCCGCCACTTCGGTACGGATGAAGTCTTCGAGCTTTTGCGCGAAGGCTTCATCGGTAATGGCGTTGTGATCAACGCCGACGATCCGCAGATTCTCGTCGAGCAGGCCGTCGCGACTGAGGTTGTACAGCGCCGGCATGAGCAAGCGCTTGACCAGGTCGCCGTGGGCACCGAACAGGAACAGCGTGGTCGGTGGTGCGGGTTCTGCCTTGGATTTTCTGCGGATCGTACGGGTCATTTCTTGGCAATCTCCACGTGGCCGCCGAAGCCGAAGCGTTGTGCTGACAGGATCTTGTCACCGAAGGTGCCCTGCCCGCGAGAGCGGTAACGGGAGAACAGCGAGTTGGACAGCACCGGTACCGGCACCGCTTGCTCCATGGCCGCTTCGATGGTCCATTGGCCTTCGCCGCTGTCAGCCACGGAACCGGAGAAACCGTCGAGCTTCGGATCGCTGGCCAGCGCATCGGCAGTCAGGTCCAGCAGCCACGACGAAACCACGCTGCCACGACGCCAGACCTCAGCGATATCAGCCACGTTCAGATCAAATCGCTGATCTTCCGGCAGGCGTTCGCTGGATTTGGTCTTGAGGATGTCGAAGCCCTCGGCGAACGCGGCCATCATGCCGTACTCGATGCCGTTGTGGATCATCTTCACGAAGTGCCCGGCGCCTGCGGGACCGGCGTGGATGTAGCCGTGCTCGGCACGGTGGTCATCGGATTTGCGGTCCTTGGTACGCGGGATGTCGCCCATGCCCGGCGCCAGTGCGGCGAACAGCGGATCCAGACGTTTGACCGTCTCGGCGTCGCCGCCAATCATCATGCAATAGCCGCGTTCCAGACCCCAGACGCCGCCGGAGGTGCCGACGTCGATGTAGTGCAGGCCCTTCTCGTTCAGCGTCTTGGCGCGACGAATGTCGTCCTTGTAGTTGGTGTTGCCGCCGTCGATGATCGTATCGCCGGGCTCAAGCAGTTCGCTCAGGGTGTTGATGGTGTCTTCGGTCGGTGCGCCCGCCGGCAGCATGACCCAGACCGCGCGCGGCTTGTCGAGGCCGGCGACCAGCGCTGGCAAGTCGGCGACGCCAGTGGAGCCCTCGGCGACCAGGTTATCGATGAAAGCGGTATTGCGGTCGTAAACAACGGTGGTGTGCCCGTTGAGCATCAGACGTCGCGCAATATTGCCGCCCATGCGGCCCAGTCCAATAATCCCGAGTTGCATGTGCTGATGCTCCTTACTACAAATAAATGTGTGTCATTGGTTATAGCCCAACGCGACTGATGGAGGTTAGTCCAGAGCGTTGCGATGAAGTTTCCGGGCATTGTGCCCGATCCAGAGTGATAACGCCCCGAATCCTGCCGAAGACACACCGACCATGAAAAATAAAAAAGTTCCCTTCCAGGGCAAAAGAAATCAAAATTGGCGCCGATAGTAAGTCAAGCGCCTCAAAACGAGGAGTGACTTACAGTTGATGCACGCCATTTGCGAGGTGAGCAATGGGCACAGTACACACAGCAATGCCGCCACAAACCCTCTACGTTACGATCCGTCGCGATGAATTGCGCCAGTTGAAAGACGAGCGCGACCAGTTGAAGCACGAATTGGCGCAATTGCGCGCATTGACCCAGGGCTCGCAGCCGCAACCGCGTCCGGTTGTGCAGCGCGCACCCCACGCCTGATCCCCGCCTGCTTCGGGAACGGCCCCCGTCGTTCCCGACACGTTGCACCTCTGACCGCTTGATACACACCAACAGCGGCGCTTAACAAATCTTTCACAAGCCCTTGGGGATACTCCGCCCCATTCTGGCCGTGCCTGCGCGCACGGCCTCTGTTCGTCGGTGTCATGGAAGCGTTTCCGGCGTGGGTCTGATGATTGAGCTGGAGCGCTGAATGGCATTGTTCAAACGCAGCAAAACGACTGCGGCCGGTTTCGACTGGGCCGGATTCATCTGGCTGTTCGTCTTCTTCTGGTATTTCTCGGGTATTACCCAACTGCTGATCCAGCTGACCGGCACGTCCGGCTTCACCGGATTTCGTCAGGCATTCGTGATGAGCGCGCTGTGGCTGGCGCCGATGCTGCTGTTCCCCAAACAGACTCGCCTGCTCGCGGCGATCATCGGTGTGGTGCTGTGGGCCTGCTCGATGGCCAGCCTCGGCTACTTCTTCATTTATCAGCAGGAATTCTCGCAGAGCGTCATCTTCATCATGTTCGAGTCGAACGTGTCGGAAGCCGGCGAGTACATGACCCAGTATTTCGCCTGGTGGATGATCCCGGCGTTCCTCGCCCATACCGCGTTTGCCTACTTTCTGTGGACGCGCCTGCGTCCGGTGTACATGCCCCGTGGACGCGCAATGGTTGCCGCGACCGCGATCGTGATCGCCGTGGCCGGTTATCCGCTGATCAAACAAACCATGCGCATGGGCAATTTCGCTGAAGGCTTCGAGAAATTCGAAACCCGCATCGAGCCTGCCGTGCCGTGGCAGATGGCTGTGGCCTATCACCGGTATCTGGAAACGCTGGGGGACATGCAAGGCATGCTCGACAGTGCCAGCAAGATCGCGCCGCTGAAAAACCTCAAGGACGCCTCGGCCGGTCAGCCGGCGACGCTGGTGCTGGTCATCGGTGAATCGACCAACCGCCAGCGCATGAGCCTCTACGGTTATCCGCGCAACACCACGCCGGAACTGGACAAGCTCAAGGATCAACTGGCGGTTTTTGACAACGTCATCACCCCGCGCCCTTACACCATCGAAGCGCTGCAGCAAGTGCTGACCTTCGCCGATGAGCAGAACCCGGATCTGTACCTGTCGACGCCATCGCTGGTCAGCGTGATGAAACAGGCCGGTTACAAGACCTTCTGGATCACCAACCAGCAGACCATGACCAAGCGCAACACCATGCTCACGACCTTCTCCGAACAGGCTGACGAGCAGGTGTACCTGAACAACAACCGCAACCAGAACTCGGCGCAATACGATGGCGACGTCATCGAGCCGTTCAACAAGGCGCTGGCCGATGCGGCGCCGCGCAAGCTGATCGTCGTGCATCTGCTCGGCACGCACATGAGCTATCAGTACCGTTATCCGCCGACGTTCGACAAGTTCAAGGATCGCCAAGGCGTTCCGGCTGGCGTGCGTGACGATCAGGTACCGACTTACAACAGCTATGACAATGCCGTGCTGTACAACGACTTCGTGGTCTCGAGCCTGATCAAGGACTACGCCAAAACCGACCCGAATGGCTTCCTGCTGTACCTGTCCGACCACGGTGAGGATGTCTTCGACTCCGCCGGCCACGGCACGCTGGGCCGCAACGAAAACAAACCGACCGCGCCGATGTACACCATCCCGTTCATGGCCTGGGCCTCGCCGAAGTGGAAGGAAAACCATGACTGGAACTTCGCCGGCGACCTCAGTCGCCCGTACAGCAGCTCGCAGCTCATTCATACCTGGGCGGACTTGGCCGGGTTGAGCTCCGATGAACTGGATCGCAGCAAAAGCCTGGTCAGCGACAGCTTCGTACCGCGCAAGCTGCTGATTGGCGACCCGTACCAGGCACCGCGGCGGGCGTTGATTGACTTCAGTTGATGAAGCCAAAGCACCCGGATCCGGCGGAAGTAGCGCAGAAGTAAAACGACAAAGGGCCGAGAAGGCCCTTTTTTGTGCCTATCGACCGCGTTGTTTCTGTAATACGCCGCAATATTTGCGCAGAACCAGCGTTAACCCATTGTTAATGGCCGCGACGCAGACTTCTTCCGCGGTCTGCTTCACGGACGAACCGACTCCCACTTGTTCAGTAGGAGGCACCATGAAAACCACTACCTTCATTCTCACCACCCTGCTCGCCCTCGGCTCCACCAGCGCCTTCGCTGAAGGCGGCGCCGAACGTATGCGTTATTACTACGACAATTTCCCGGTCCAGCACGCGCAAAGCGAGCAGAAGACCGACGCCAGCGCGAAAGAAATCCGCGTCCCTGCTGACCAGACGGCGCAGGTGACCGAGTCTTATCGCGACTGAATTTTACCGAGCAACCGATGAGCCTTCCGTGGCTCCGCTCTGGCCCGGGAGATGACAGTTAGGCGCCCTCATTGGGGCGCCTTTTTTTATGTTGGTGATTTGCGGTGAGGAGCCTTCAGGCCTGCAAGTCCTTTATCCAGAACAGCATCCGCCCGTGATCCGGATTGAACATCCCCGGTGCAAAGCCGAATTTGCGATACGAACCCTGCGCCACCGCATTGCCTTCCAGCACTTCGAGGGTGATCTTGCAGCAGCCACGCTGGCGGGCGATTTCTTCTACCTTCTGCAGCATTTTCTGACTGAGCCCCAGGCCGCGAAATTTGCCGACCACGGCGACGTCGTGAACGTTGACCAGCGGTTTACAGGCGAAAGTAG
The DNA here is from genome assembly GCF_037095675.1 of Pseudomonas sp. CCNWLW23. NCBI lineage: Bacteria > Pseudomonadati > Pseudomonadota > Gammaproteobacteria > Pseudomonadales > Pseudomonadaceae > Pseudomonas > Pseudomonas sp. CCNWLW23. Next base: position 138,276 of record NZ_JBAWKM010000006.1, read on the forward strand.
AGAAGCCTTCAAAGCAGTTGACCAGCCCGGCCGGTTCGCCGCCGACGAAGGCCAGCACGCTGAAGGCATGCGGGCGGCGGGCGAGTTCTTCGGGCAGGCGTTGCAGCAGTTCGGGCGCGATCGGATGACCGCCGCCCATGGGATCTTCGGCGTAGTGGTTGAGCACGATGCCGATGGCTTCGGCGTGCACCGGGTTGCTGTAACTGGCCTGAAGTACGAGTATTTCTGCGGAATCCATTTCCATCCCCGATTAAGCAAAGAGCCCCGGCGCGCAAGGTGCTAGCTGGAAGGCCTAGCGGGGACATTAGCTTGGGTGCGCCTGAGAGGGCAACTTGAAAAGCTGAAGATCAAAAGATCGCAGCCTCGTTGCACTCGTCAGCTCCTCCGGTCCGATATGTGTAGGAGCTGACGAGTGCAACGAGGCTGCGATCTTTCGTGGTCAGTGGCCCCAGATGAGCTCTTCGGTCCAGCCCAGTTCGGCGAAGTCTTCGGCGCGCAATGCGCTTTCGCCGACACAGAAAAATTCATCCAGTTGCGGTGGCTTGACCGCCGTGCCGCTGAGCATGGCGTGCACTTGGCCGCGATGATGGATCTGGTGTTCGAACAGGTGCGAAAGCATGCGCAGGCGGCTGTCATGTTGCGGTTCGTCGCGAGCGATAGTGACGATTCTTGGCAGATCGGCATCGCGCAGTTGCTCGCAATAGGCGATCAGCCGGCGATCGACGCGGGCCTGCTCTGCACGCAGCGCCGCAGCCTCGGTAAACGGCTCGTCTGCATTGAAGAAAACATAGCAATCCGGGTGCGGCTCGTCCCCGCGCAATTCGCGTTCCAGCGCGTCGACGTAGAACCAGTCGCAAGTGAGGATGTGACTAAGCGTGAGGCGGATGCTGGGGAAGAAGCTCACCCGTGGCGCCGCCAGTTCAGTGGCATCGAGCTGGGTCCAGGCCTTGGCCAGGCGATGGTTGGCCCAGGCATTCTGGTAGGCCATGGTCAGCAAATGATGGGACAGCGGTTGACTCATGTCGGTGCCCTCTTCTTTCAGGCTTCAGCGAAGCGCTGCAATTGCATCTCCTGCAAACGGCTGAGGGTGCGGCGGAACGGGAATTCCAGATAGCCCTCGGTGTACAGCGCATCCATCGGTACGCTTGCCTCGACGTACAGCGGCACCTTGCGGTCGTAGCATTCGTCGACCAGCGCGATAAAGCGGCGAACGCCGTCGTCATGTACCGACAATTGCGGCAATTCCCGGTCGCCGGCGACCACGCGCGCAGCGCCGTCTTCGGTACCGCGTGCGATACGTCCTTCGCGTTTTTGTGCGCTGAGGTTCGGCACTTCGCTCAACAGAATAGCCCGGTAGCGATCACACAGGGCGATGAAGTCCATGGCGGCGAAAGGTTGTTCGCACAAATCGCTGTAGCGACACCACAGCACGGATTCGCTGGCTTGCACCACGTTGAGTGTGCGGTGGCCCACGGCCACTGGCTCCTCGCTGACAGTCTCATCTGCAGCCAGCGATTTGAACACGGCCTCCAGTGCGCTCGGTAAATCATCCGCGCGAACAAAATAACGCTGCTCGATCGTCCCCGGATGCAAGCGATGATCCTCGGCGCCATTCACCGCGACCACGGTCATGTGCGCCTTGATCGCCGCAATCGCCGGCGTGAAACGGTCGCGGTTGAAGCCGTCGGCGTATAGATCATCGGGCGGCAGATTGGAGGTGCAGACGATCACCACACCTTCATCGAACATCACCTGAAACAGCCGGCCGAGAATGATCGCGTCGCCGATGTCATTGACGAACAGTTCATCGAAGCACAGCACGCGCACTTCGCCGGCCAGCTCTTTGGCCAAAGCGCGCAACGGATCGGCGATGCCACTGAGTTGAAACGAACGCTGATGCACCCAGCCCATGAAGTGATGAAAGTGTTGACGCCGCGCTGGCACCCGCAGGCTCTGATAGAACTGATCCATCAGCCAGGTTTTGCCGCGCCCGACCGGCCCCCACAGGTACACGCCGCCGACCGAACGGGCACCAGCGTGCAAGGCTTCATGGCATTTTTGCAAGGCCCAGACCGCGTGTTCCTGGGCTTCATCCTGGATGAAACCCTTGTGGTCGACTGCGTATTGCCAGGCACTGAGGGGGGAGTCGAAAGTCATGCGCGGGAGTATGCCACGGGCGCTTTTCCATTGCCGGTCGAGGCACGCTTGATCGTTCCCGCGCTCTGCGTGGGAATGCCTCAAGGGACGCTCCGCGTTCCAGCTCTGGAAGGGACACGGAGCGTCCCGGTCTGCATTACCACGCGGAGCATGGGAACGATCAGAACAAGGGAGAGGCAGTAAAACCTGACCTTTCAGGCAGTTATTGCTCGTTGCCCTCGCCGCCCTCTTCCGGCATTCTGCGCACCCATTTTCTGACCCGGCCCCGCCTTGCGGCGCGCACCTCACCATGACCGCCTCTGACAAAACCCCGCGCAACAACGACCTGATCTACGGCCTCAACGACCGTCCGCACCTGACCGCCACGGTGTTTGCCGCGTTGCAGCACGTGCTGGCCAGTTTCGTCGGCATCATCACCCCGACCCTGATCATGGGTGGCGCCCTCGGTCTGCACAGTGAAATCCCCTACCTGATCAGCATGGCGCTGTTCGTCTCCGGCCTTGGCACCTTTGTCCAGGCCAAGCGCTTCGGCCCGGTGGGTTCCGGTCTGCTCTGCCTGCAAGGCACCAGTTTCTCCTTTATCAGTGTGATTCTCAGCGCCGGGTTCATGGTCAAGGCGCGTGGCGGTGGCACTGACGAGATCCTCTCGACGATCTTCGGCGTGTGCTTCTTCGCCGCGTTCATCGAAGTGGTGCTCAGCCAGTTCATCGGCAAACTGCGCATGCTGATCACGCCGGTGGTGACCGGCACGATCATCACGCTGATGGGCTTGTCACTGATCAAAGTGGCGATGACCGACATCGCCGGCGGCTTCGGCGCGCCTGACTTGGGCGCGGCCAGTCACGTATTTCTGGCGGCACTGGTGATCGGCACCATCGTTGTGCTGAACCGTGTCGACGTGCCGTTTCTGCGCCTGGGCGCGATCGTCATTGGCCTGACCCTCGGCTACGTAGTGGCATGGCTGATGGGCACGGTGGATTTCGCTTCGATGCCCGAGGTGCCGCTGGTCAGCGTGCCGGTGCCGTTCAAGTACGGCTTCAACTTCGATTGGGTGGCGTTCGTGCCGGTGGCGGTGATTTTCCTCGTGTCGCCGCTGGAAGCGGCCGGTGATCTGACCGCCAACTCGATGATCTCCCGGCAACCGGTGAAAGGCCCGCTGTACATCCGTCGCATCAAATCCGGCCTGCTCGCCGATGGTCTCAACTCGGCCATGGCGGCAGTGTTCAACAGCATGCCGATGGTGACCTTTGCGCAGAACAACGGGGTGATCCAGTTGACCGGTGTGGCCAGCCGCTACGTAGCGTTTTTCATCGCCGGGCTGCTGGTGTTGCTCGGTTTGTTCCCGATGATCGGCGCGGTGCTGCAACTGATGCCGAAACCGGTGCTGGGTGGCGCCGAACTGGTGATGTTCGGCACCGTCGCCGTGGCCGGAATCAAGATCCTAGCCGAGGCCGGCCTGCATCGACGCAACATGCTGATCGTGGCGATCTCGCTGGGCATGGGCCTGGGTATTGCGGCGGTGCCGGAAGTCCTGCGCGAACTGCCGCAAGCGCTGCGCAACATCTTCGAATCGCCAATCACCGTTGGCGCGTTGTGCGCTATCGTGCTGAACATCTTCCTGCCGGAAGAATTCATCGAGCTGGAAGAAGATGATTTTGACCCGGAAGCGTCGATTCTGCAGGTCATGGAAAACCCCGACGTCGCCGCCAAAGGTGAACCCGGCCAAGCGGCGGCTGTCGCACAGTTGAACCGCTGACGTCGCGCCTCGAAAAAAAAGGGCTGCACCGGCGACGGTTCAGCCCTTTTTTGTCGAGAGATTTTTATGCGCCGCGTCCACGCCGTCATCCTGTCGCTTGTGCTGTTGTCGCTCAGTGCCTGCGCACTGTTTCCCAATCGCGACCCGGTGAACATCAACGTGGTCGGCCTCGAACCGTTGCCCAGCCAGGAACTGGAAGTGCGCTTCGCGATCAAGTTGCGCGTGCAGAACCCCAATGAAACGGCGATCGATTACAACGGCATCGCCCTGGATCTGGAGGTCAATGGCCATTCGCTGGCGTCCGGTGTGAGCGATCAGAGCGGCTCGATCCCGCGTTTCTCTGAAGCCATTGTCACGGTACCGGTCAGCGTCTCGGCGTTCTCGTTCCTGCGCCAGACCTTGGGCCTGAGCCAGACGCAAAGCCTCGACAACCTGCCCTACGTGCTGCGCGGCAAACTGGCGGGCGGGTTGTTCGGCACGATGCGCTTTACCGACAGCGGCAAGTTGAGCTTGCCTAAAGCGAGTGCGGCGACGTGGTAAAAAGTTTTCTGATCGGGCACCGATCCCTGTGGGAGCTGGCTTGCCAGCGATAGCGGTGCATCTGCCAAAAAGATGTCGACTGACATGGCCCCATCGCTGGCAAGCCAGCTCCCACAGGTTCTTTGCAAGCTTCAATGTCAGGTATTGAACCGCACCCCCGGCTTCGCCCGCTCATCAACGGTCAACTCGAACACATCCGGCCGCGCATAGTGGCCGACCACATCGTAGTCATACCGCGCGCGGATCAGTTCATCGGTGTCGATCTGCGCCGTCAGCAAACCCGCTTCCCCACGCAACGGTCCAGCCAGCACATCGCCCATCGGCCCGACGATCACGCTCCCGCCGGCAATCAAAGGTCGATCCCCGGGCCAATTGGCAATCTCCACACCCAACGCATTCGGCGAGGCCTGTACCTGACAGGCGCTGACCACGAAGCAGCGGCCTTCATGGGCGATGTGGCGCATGCTGACCTGCCACATCTCGCGCTCGTCAACGGTCGGCGCGCACCAGACCTCCACGCCCTTGGCATACATCGCCGTGCGCAGCAGCGGCATCATGTTTTCCCAGCACACCACCGCGCCAAGCTTGCCGACCTGGGTGTCGAACACTGGCAGCGTCGAGCCGTCACCCTTGCCCCAGATCAGTCGCTCGGTGCCGGTGGGCATGAGCTTGCGGTGTTTGCCGAGCAGCCCGGCCTGCGGATCGAAATACAGCACCGTGCAATACAACGTGCTGCCGGCGCGCTCGATCACGCCGATCACCAGATTGGCCCCGGTGCGCGCTGACAATCCGGCCAGCACGTCGGTTTCGACGCCAGGCACATCAATGGCGTTGGCAAAATAACGCGCAAAGGCCTCACGCCCCTCAGGCAGTCGATAACCCAACTGGGTGCCGAAACCCTCGCCTTTCGGATAACCACCGAGCAAGGCTTCCGGCATCACCACCAACGCAGCACCGGAGTCGCGGATTGCGTCTTCCCAGCTGAGAATCTGGTCGAGGGTTTCGCCTTTGCCCCCGGGCAAGGCACCGATCTGCAACGCCGCAACTATGGATTTGGCCATCGTGTTTACTCCATCAGGTTCAGGTGTTGCCGATTCTCCAGCCTCACGCGATCATGAATAAAGCCCTGCCCACTGCTGAATGATATGAGCCAAATGAATATCGCCGACATCGACCTGAACCTGCTGAAAGTCTTCGAAGCGCTGCACGAGGAATCCAGTGCCAGCCGCGCCGCCCTGCGCTTGGGCGTAACACAGTCAGCGGTCAGCGCGGCATTGCGTCGCTTACGTGAGGTGTATGGCGATCAGTTGTTCGTGCGCACCGGGCGCGGTCTGGCGCCGACGCTGCAAGCCAATCAGTTGAAACCGGTGATCAGCGATGCCCTGAACAAATGCCGGCAAAGTCTGGCCATGCTTGATCCAGCGGCCAATCAGTACGAGGGGCGCTCGGTGGCGATCGGTCTGTCAGATGATTTTGAAATTGCCTACGGGCGCCGCCTGATCGAGGAAATCGCCCGTCGTGCGCCGAAGCTGCGGCTGATATTTCGCCAGACCCACAGCCAGATCGTCGCCCGCGCGCTGATGGAGCGCAGCATCGACCTGGCGATCACTGCCGGAGGATTTGCCGAGCGCCTGCTCAGCCGTCAGGTGTTGGGGGAAGGCGACTATGCGTGTCTGGTCGACCCGGCCAGTCTCGCGCCAGGCCAACAGCAGATCGCGTTGCAGGAGTTCGTTGAACGCGAGCACATTCTGGTGTCGTCGGGCGGCTTTATCGGCATTACCGATGAAGGATTGGCGGCAGTGGGTTTGAGCCGCCGAGTCTGCGCGTCGACCACGCATTTTGCTGCACTGCCCTTTTTGCTCAAGGGCAGTCAGGCAGTGGCGACGATCCCGGCCCATGCCGCCGCAAGTATCGCGGCGCTGAGCGGGCTGGCGCTGCTGCCCTGCCCTCTGGCTTTACCGCGCTATCCGGTGGAACTGGGCTGGCGCACCAGCACGCAGATCGATCCGGTGCTGGTCAAGGTTCGCGAGGCAATTGCCGCCACGTTCAGCCAGGGGTGAAACAGATTATTTGTTCGCCGCCATCAGGCGATTGACTTCACTGCGCACCATGTTGGCGAACTCCGGCGGCGACATGCCATCCAGCTCGGCGCGGACCCACTCGGCCCATTTGCCCTTGCGCTTGGAGCGCTCCCCAAACAGGCGCGCGGCTTCGCCTTTGGCTTTGCCCAGATTGTTCTGCCAGAGTTCGAACAGACGGGATTTCTCGTCTTCCAGCGCTGCGCGCTCTGCGAGGGATTTGTCGGCCAGATTGAAACTCATGGGGATTTATCCTGCTGCGTAAAATGGCGACATCTTACACGCTCGACACAAATCTCCGGTGCAGGTTTTTCCCTTGTCCGCGAATGACATGCAACTTTTCGCCTGCCGCTACACTCCATTGGTCACTGTCCATTCACCTGCAAGGAGTCACCCAATGGCCCGTAAAACCGCCTCGCAAGCTGCCGAAGAGCAAATCAAGGATCAAGCTTTCAGCGAGCTTCAGGCTCTGATCGAAGAATCGGACAAACTGCTCAAGAGCAGCGCTTCACTGGTAGGCGAAGAAGCAGAAACGCTGCGCGCACAAATCGCCCAGAAGCTGCAGCTGGCACTGGATTCGGTGTCCAGCGTGCGCGACCGCACCAAACCCGCCGTTGAAGCCACGGAAAATTACATCGGTGGCCACCCATGGCAAACCGTAGCGATCTCCGCCGGTTTCGGCCTGGTGGTGGGCCTGCTGCTCGGCCGTCGCTGAGTCAGGCGCATAGAAAAAGGCGAACCTCAGGGTTCGCTTTTTTATGCCCACCGCTTTGCTTTTCCATTACTGAACTCACCTCGGTATCCCAAATCGGCGTACCTCGCCCAAACCACGCGGTCAGTCCCCTCTCCCCCCGGGAGAGGGCTAGGGTGAGGGGCTTTTGACCTTGTCACTGCAATGTCAGAACAACAAAAGACTCACTCCCCCGCCAACTCCCGCAACTGCCCCAGCGTCTGTTCATCCAGCGTGATGCCCTGCGCTAATGAGCGGGCACGCTGCAAATGCCGCCGATCCCCCGGCAATCGTTTGAGCCCGACTCCGTGCATCTGCCGCACCAGTTCCTCGCTGCGTTGGGCAAAGCTCTGCCCTGCCGCTTTGCTCGGGTCGATGACGATCAACAGCTGGCCGGTCCATGGTGTCTTCGCGCCCGGATGGTTGGACCAGTCGAACTCGAATGAGAAATTGCCGCCGGTCAATGCCGCTGCCAGCAACTCGACCATCATCGACAGCGCCGAGCCTTTGTGCCCGCCGAACGGCAACAACGCGCCGCCTTCAAGAATCGCCTTGGGGTCCTGGGTCGGTTGGCCGAGGCTGTCGACCCCCATGCCGACCGGGAGTTTTTCGCCCTTGCGCGCGGCGATCTGCACATCGCCATGGGCAATGGCGCTGGTGGCAAGGTCGAACACAATCGGCGCAGCGTTGGCCCTTGGTGCGGCGAAGGCAATCGGATTGGTGCCGAACAATGGCCGATCAGCGCCATGGGGCACCACGCAGGTCATGCTATTGACCACGCTCAGCGCGACCAGACCTTCGTCGGCGAAGGGCTCGACATCCGGCCACAAAGCAGCGAAATGATGCGAGTTGCGAATCGCCAGCACCGCGATCCCGGCATGACGCGCCTTCTCGATCAGCAGTGGTCGGGCCGCTGCCAACGCTGGCTGGGCAAAACCGTTGCCGGCGTCAACCCGGACAAACCCCGGCGCGACGTCTTCAACCTGGGGCACCGCATGGCCATTGACCCAACCACTTTTCAGCGTCGAGACATAACCGGGGATGCGAAACACGCCATGACTGTGGGCGCCGTCGCGTTCGGCGTTGGCGCAGTTGGCGGCCAGCACCCGGGCGACGTCGCTGGAAGTGCCGTGGCGCAGAAAAATCGTTTCAAGCAGTTGCGTCAGTGCCTCGAGGGACACTGTGGACGAGCCAGGATCGTGTAGCGCAGACATCTGAAGCTCCAGAATGATTATTGGAGGGAACAACAGCGTACGGTCGAATTTGCCCACCGATTAACCGCGCCCGAGCTGCCAGCTGTCAACCCTTCGATTGATCGGCATCCGCTGGCGCGCCCAGATGCACATTTCACGGTCAGCGTGTGCGGTAACTATCTACCGCAAGTGCTCCAGTCTGCGCATCTACTGTTGAGTTCCAGCCCGATGGCGCCCCGTTCAGAGTTGCAATGATGTCCACCCCGACTGCCCCGCTGTTGTTTCCAGTGATATTCGATTCACCCGGCCTGCATGCTGCCCTGGGTCCGGCACACGGTCTCAACAGTAAAGACTTCGACTGGCTTGCCCATGCGCAACTGGCGACGCAATCGCTGCGCAACAAGCAGACCCCGCCGATGCTGGCCGAACGCATCCTGCTCAACGCCGACAAGCAACAGGCCGTGCCGCTGGCGGGCAGCTTCATGCTCAGCGCAGGGCCGGATGACAACGGCGTGTTTCTCTATACGCCCTACGATGGCCTGAAAAAATTCGCTGACCGCCAAGCACTGACGGACGCCCTGCAGACACGCCTCGACAATGCCGGGGAAGCTGATGATCTGCTGGCTTTCCTCTCGGTTTCGCTGCGCAAGGAACTGGTGGAAAAACGCGGGATTACCCTGACCTGCGAAACCATCGAAGGCGATGTGTTCGAGGACCAGCAAGCGGCTATCGGCGAATCTCTGGACCGGTGCGCCCGTGACCTGCTGGACGAGCTCAAACGCCTGCCATCCCTTGCAACGTTGCTGGAAAAGATTCTCGACGAACTGCTCGAAGCGCATTTTGCTGCGTTGCAACAGTCGCTTACCCGGGTCGGTTTCTATTCGACGACCTCCTCTGCGGACAAACAGTGGGTCGACTCGCTGTCGCTCAGTGAGGCGCTGCTGCTGCACTTTCATCGCCAGGGCTGGCCGCACGGTCAGACCGTGGAATTTACCCATCCCGCTCGTTCGGTAAGCGAAGACGATCAGTCTGCCTGGACCCATGCGATCGAGTGCGCATCGGGAAAATTGACCATGCTGTTGTTTCGGCAGCTTGAGATCTACTGGAATGGAGCCTCATTCGAGGGCTCGCCCAGACGTACCCTCTTCAGCCAGACGCTACAGGATCAAGCGCGAGCGGATCTGATGATCAAGCGCGAAACGCAGATCCTCACTGCCAGCGAATTCGACGCCCTTCACTGTCTGGTCCGTGAGCCAAGCGTTGCAGTGCGGCGGCCAACGTTCGAAACCGTGTGCCTGAGCGAAGAGACAGCCTGTGTCGAGCTGGCCGGTTCGCTGATGATCAATCATGACAAGGCTTATCTCTATACGCCCAGCCAGGGCCTGCAGGTACTCACCGACTACGCCGACCTCAAACAGACACTGACCGCCAAACTGCGAGCTGTCGGGCACGAAGATGAGCTGTACGGGCTGATGAACCTGCAAGAGCGCAATCGCTACCTTGGCTTCACTAACGCACAGGTATCCGGGGAAAACATTGGCGGTGAGATCATGACGACGCTGTTCGAGACCATCATCACCAAACAACGCCAGAACATTGAATTCGTGTTGCAGCGCTTTCGTCAGAGCAAACGCACCACCGATATCCATGCACTCTTTGATAAGGCATTGGATATCCGTTCGATGATTCATGAACGATTGCTCAAGCTCGATCTCAATCAGCGCTGGAGTACCCGTCCGTTATTCACCAGCACTCCGCCATCGTCACTCGTGCAAGCGGACAAGGCTGCGCAACAGGCGACGAGTCTGGGACGGACGCTGGATAATCTGACCAGCCACTTCAAAGACCAGCCGACCGCGCACAGCGCCGAACAGCGCGTCTTTTTGGAAGGCATTCTGTGGAAGCTGGCGCAGGCGTTCGAAGATGGCCTGCGCGGTGAGGCGTACCTGCGCAGTCTCAGCGGGTCATGGCTGGAGGCGGAGCGAAAGATCGTCGACACCGTGTTCGATGCCACGCATCCGACACGCAGGGAGCGCCAGTCACTCAATGGTTTTCGCCCCGATGCCTGGTCGCTCACCCTCACCTGTGCCGAGTTCAAAGGTGCATTGCCGCTCGCTCACTGCGTGCTTCTGACCGAGCGCGGCGGCATGGATGACCAGCATTCCGGACGCGCCATCCTGTGGACACCGGCCACTGGGCTGGAACAGTTTGAAAATATCGCCGTCGCGCAGAAGCAATTGCAACAACGCCTGGATGACAACAACCAGAGTCACACGCTGCTGGAAAATCTGCCAAGAGCTCAACGTCGACTGGACCTGCAATACACCCTGGGCAGTTTTCAACTGATTGAAGACCGGGTTTCCAGTAATCGCATGCAATCGGGCATTGAACACTTCCTGGCCGATTCAGAAGAGCTGCGCGTGTGTATCAAGGCCCAGGACACGTTGCAGACTTACCTTGAGCAAATGAAAAGCGCGGTGATCGATACCAATCTGCGCCGCGCCGTTGACCTTGCCCGAACCCTTGCCAGTCATCTGGATTATCCCGACTGGTTGCGCATGGCCTCGGCGACCGAGCAGCGCACGCAACTGGCGTTGCTGGATGAACTGCGCCGCGCGTTCATCGACGGCAAGGATTTCCTCGATGAGGCCCCGGCGCTGGCCACTCATATCGAGCAGACCCTCAAGACACTGCTCGACGCGCGATTTCCAGGCAACGGCCTCAAGCCACAGGACATCCGGATCACCCCCAACCTGACACTGGCCGGCCCGGCCTGTGACTTGCTGGAGTTTGCCTTGCATCACTACAACGTCGTGCAGGACAGCGGTTTCAAAGTGGCATCGACAACCGCGACGGCACTACCGAAGGATTTTGGCCAGTCCGCCGTACGGCAACTGCTGCAATCTCTCGACGTTGCCACTACCTACACCGCGAAAGTGACCGAAGCGCTGACAGCTGATAGCGCGTCAGTACGCCTCAGCAAAGAACGGTTCTTGCGCCAGCTGCCCTGGCAATTGATGCAGCACGCCCACTCGATGAAGTTGCAACAGCAACTCTCCGATACCGGCTACGACTATATCTGCCAGGTCCTCGATATGCCGGACGGGATAGCGCGGGCGATGGTCGACGGTGCTCACGCCATCGCTTGTCCGCTATCGTTGATCAAGACTTCAGGCGCTGATTGCGTAGACGCGCTCGGACTGTATGTCTTCGGTCCGGGCGCAGGGCAAACAGGTCCCCGGGTCCTTTATGCGCCTTACTCAAGATGGATATTTCGCGAGTTCGAGAACGAAGCGCAGTTGATCGAAGCACTCAATACCCCCGGCCACTTTCAGGACTTGCTCATCCGGCGTCTGCCTGACGCGCAGCAGGCCGTATTCAAGAGCCTGTTGAAAACAACGATCGGCAAAAACAGTGAAATCACCCTTCATGACTCCCCCATAAAGGGCAACGTGCTCGAGCGGTTGCACAAAGACACCCTGAGTCTTCTGCCACAAATGCTGCGCAGCCAACCACAGATCAACGCCCAGGCAGATTGGGAAGCAGTGAAGTTTCTGTTCAGCCACGGCGTCCGCCTGGTGCCGCACGTGTTGCCGGGCAAACTCGCCTGCGGATTTTTCCTTTGGCGCAGCTATCAGGATTTCAAGGCCTCCGCTGAAGGCCTGCAGGATCACCACTGGGCGAACGCCCTGAAAAGCTTCATTGCAGGGGCGATTACCCTCTTCAGCCTGGGACGTCTGTCGTGGGAAAGCGAGGCAGAAACGGTCAGTACCGAATTCGCCGCAGAAGCGCACGCACCTGAGGGTACAGCCACGACGGTGCAAGCAGCCTCTCGCTGGGCAAAAGTGTCACCGGTAACGCCCGCCCGCGTGGATCTGCAGCCCTTCGAAAGCAGCACGGCGCTGGAAAGCCTCAAGCTCGATGCCAATAAGCTGGTCTATGGAGATTCGTCGACGACGCAGAAATACGCCGCTATTGCCGGCAAGGTGTATCCGACGGTCCAGGTCGAAAAGACCTGGTATTTGCGCAAAAAAGACGGCAACCAGGGGCCGGCACTCGAGGAGAAAAATTCCCGTCTGGTCGTCGCAAGCACCAGCCAGCAGGTGTATCGCTGCCGGTCAAAAAAACGTGACCCTGTGCAACACGAAGTCGAGGAAAACCGTTCCATAGAAATGTATATCCAGGCCAGAGGCATGGCCCAGATCAACCGTCGCTATCCGGCCAGGGCGTTCGTGATACAGCAAGCGGTAAATCGTGCAAGAGAATACGCAGTCAATTGTCTGCATAACTACGTTACGCAGCGCGACAACCTTACCGGCACGCGGTTAGAGACAGTTTTAAAGGAGTTCTTCGAGGTGTCGGTAATAACGCCTACGCTGCTCAGGAAATTCGAGAAGGTGATTATTCCTGTTTGCCGAGAACTGACGAACCCGAAAGACGATCTGCTCTACACCGAACGCTTTTTTACTGGTCTGAACGGACCTGGCAGCGGCAATACCGTGGCATTCGTTTTCAAACAGGATAAGAGAAAAATCATTCATCTCACTGAGCTGTTTTTCAACCCGGGACTGGATAAATACACTGCGCATTTGCCCCCTCGGTTCAATGTTGATTCCCATGCCCGCGCTGTAACGCTGATCCATGAGCTCTCGCATCTGGTTTGCGACAGCGACGATCTTGTCGCCGTGCAGGCCATGGCGCCTTATCTGGACCTCATCGATACGAGGACGCCCTCGGGCAAACATGCCAAGGAATCTATTGAACGTCATCGCAGCTTATTGTCGCGCTACGGCAAGCATTTGTTTGCGGTGAAGACCGGCAAACAGGTCTGGACCGACCTGGACAAAGTACCCGCGCATGCCGGCAATTACCAAAAAATCCTCAGCCTTACCAACACCACAAACCTTGCAGATGCACGCCTGGCGTTTTGCCGCCCTGATTCTGCAGATGCAAGGATTGACGTCATGCTCGCCAACGCCGATTCGATCGCGTTGCTCATCAGTGAACTGGGCCGCCAGCTCGACCCGCTTCCCGCCCCTCTATCGTCAGCGGCGGCGGGGTCGGATCAGGCAGGAGCCTCGCAAGCGCTGCCGTGAAGACAAAAAAATGCGCTGACGTCGCGCCAGCGCATTGCTCAACACAAGAATCAGTGAGTGCTTAAGGTGGGTTGGTCCTTCTGGTCCCGCAGCACATTGCCGGAAGCGCCATCAATGCGGAATTCGTAAACAGTGCCATCGGCCTTGCGCCCTTCGCCTTCCCAGTAGCCGTCATTGTCGGCGCCGATCTCATAGACCTCGACATAGCCGGCCTTGGTCTTGGCGACCTCGATGGCTTTTTCGATAGTGATCCAGCCTGCGCCGGGCTTGTCCGCCAAGGCGGCACCGGCGCTGAGCAGACCGGCAGTGGCGATCAGGGCTGCGAATGTCTTTTTGATCATTTTTTCACTCCATTTATGGATAGTAGGCAGTTGCTTCCTGTTTTTTTGGGCGCCACAGGGAAAAATAAGTTCCACGTTGATGGGTAAATGCCATGACGGATGTTCTCGGCAGCCTGCCGGCGAGGTTAGAATGAGCGAAATCAGGACGAGTCAATGACCCAAGACACTCTCTCGGAAGCCGAATACGATGCGATCACCGATGCCGCCGCGCACTGGTGCATGCGTTTGCACGCCGCTGACTGCACGGACGAGGAGCGTCGCGCATTTGAAGCCTGGCACGAAGCCCATCCGCTGCACGCCTTTGAATACGAAGCCATGCAGGAAATCTGGGAAGTCGCCGGAGATCTGCCTCGAACCGAACCCGAGGCGCTCGCGGCGCAGCGCAAACCCTTGCGTTCGTGGCGCAAGTTCGCGGTCATCGCCGGCGCCTGCGCTGTCGGCTTGCCGCTTGCGGCCTACAGCGGCTGGAATCTGGGCTGGGTGCCCAACGGTTATCAGCATTACGCCGCCACCGACAGTGTGCGTCAGATCACCCTGAGTGACGGCAGCCAGCTGGAACTCAACCTGAACACTGACCTGATCTTCAGCAATTACAAACATGAACGTCGCGTCACCCTGAACAAGGGCGAGGCGTTTTTCAATGTCAGCCATGACGCGTCTCATCCGTTTGTGGTGCGCGCCGGCGACGGCAAGATCCGCGTGACCGGTACCCGATTCAATGTGTGGATGTATGAAGATCAGGTTCGGGTCAATCTGGTCGAGGGTTCGGTGTTGGTCAGCAGCAATCGCGATCTGCCGGGCGACGGCCTGCGTCTGAGTCCATCGATGCAGGCACGCTACCGACATGGCGATTACGCACCGCAAATCAGCCAGACCTACCCCGGCGATACCTCGCTGGCGTGGCGCAGCGGCCGACTGATACTGGACAACCTTGCGCTGCACGACGCCCTGCCTTTGATCAACCGTTACCTGGACAAGCCGTTGATGCTGGCCGACACCAGTACCGGCGCGATCCGCGTGGGCGGTGTCTACAACATCAAAGAAATGAACAACCTCGCCAACAGCCTGCCGAAAGTGCTGCCGGTCTACCTGACCCGCAACAAGGAAGGCAACCCGGTAATCAATTCGATGCCGCAACGCCCACCGAAAAGCTGAAGGCCGCGTCCCTTGCGGGAGGCGGCCTTCGTTTGTTTCAGGCGACGACTGTTTACTGCGCTGCCACTTTTCCTGCTTGATCATGCTTGATCGTCTGCACCTGATATTGCGGATCCGCCTTGATCTGCTGCTCAGTGAATGGCAGGACACTCCACTGTTTCTTCGAAAACGCCTCGGTCTGATCGCGTGAATATTTCGACGCCGGATCACTGGATAACGAGAACGCCAGCAGCCCTTGGGCGTGCGGGCCTTTTTCGTCGAAGCTCACCACTTGCAGATAGCTGGTGCCGCTGACCACCTCAAGTTTGCCGTCATCACGGGGCACGCTCTGCATTGCATTGTAGATGCCCAACGTACCTGGCCCGCCATGAATCGGCGTTTGCCGCCCGCCACTGCTGACCACCTGGATATCACCCCAGCGCATGTCCGGCTTCAGGCCCATTTTGCCGGCCAGCTCGACCGACGCCAGCATCGCTTCACGCAGCGCCTTGGCCACGGCCGGTTGTTCGAGCGCCAGGCCGTGCGGAGTGTGTTGCGCATCGGCCGGATTGAATGCAACACGCCAGATTTCCGGTGATTCAAGCAGCGCCTGCATGATGTTCTGGAAGTGCACCAGACCGATCCCGGAATCCAGACTGGCACGACCATCCCAGGCTTTGAGGCTGGCGCAGACCGGCTTCAGCGTGGCCGCATCGCTGCCCAGATCGGCGCCGCAGAACTTCAGCAGATCGGGCATGACCTGCGCGGCCAGATAGACCTGATCGTCCATGACCATGTGCTGCAGATCCTTGACCGCCAACGGGCCTTTTTTGCTCAGCTCAGCCAAACGATCAAGCGCAAATCGCGAGCGCAGGCCCAGCGGTTGTCCGTCCTGACTGATCAGCGGTGAATAGCCAGTGAGCGGTTGCGCCGGGTTGGCCAGCCACGCTGAATCGTTGGAGTGCTGAACGAAATCCTTGCGCAGCAATTGCGGCAACTGGCTGGACGCAAAAATGCCCGGCTGCGCCGCTTGCGGATCGACATCCCAGGCACAGCCGCTGTTGGCACCGTCCAGGACAATCATGCGCAGACCGAGGCGTGGATCGCTGCACTTGGCCAGCTTTTCCGCGCTGACATTCGGCACCACCGACAGGTTCATGTACAGCGTCTGGCCCTTGTCATCCACCGCCAGAGTGTTGACCCACGGAATGCCCTGGGTCGTGTGCACCGCGTCTTGCAGATCCTTGAGACTGCCGGCCCGGTTCATCGCATACCACTGTTCGAGCACGCGATCGTTGTCGAGGTTGGCATCGCGCAAGCTGTAGGCATATTGCTTGTCCCAGTCGAGCTTGCCCGGCCATTGCACGATCGGGCCGAACTGCGAACTGTAGATATCGCGCTTCACCGGCACGACCTGGCCATCAGCCTGCTTGACCTGCACGGTAACCGTCTGTTTGTTCAGCGGCAGCGACTTGCCATCGAGCAAATACCGAGTCGGATCCTTTGGATCGAGTTGCAGGCGATACAAGGTGAAGTGCTTCGACGAGTCGACAGTGTGGGTCCACGCCAGATGCTGGTTGAAACCGATGTTGATCATCGGCAGACCCGGCAAAGCCGCGCCCATCACATCGAGCTTGCCGGGGATGGTCAGGTGCATCTGATAGAAACGCATGCCGCCGACCCATGGGAAATGCGGGTTGGCCAGCAACATGCCACGGCCGTTGAACGAACGCTCGCTGCCGACTGCCACGGCATTGCTGCCGCGATCCAGGGCGAAACGTTGCTGACGGGCGTCGGCCAACTGGAACGCCTCGGTGTCGTGCTTGACCTGCGCCGTCGCTTGCGGCGGTGTCGCGCCAGCAAGGGCTTCGGCGAACTGGCCCACCCCGCCTTCCACCAACAGGCGCCGCGTCAGTTTGACCAGATCCTCGGCACTGATATCGCGTACCCACTCGCCCTGGCATTGCTGCGGCAATCCCTGCTGGCGCCGTTCGGCCAGATAGCGGTTGTATCCGGCGGCATAACCCTCGACCAGGTCGCGGACCTGCGTCGGTTGCGCCTGCCAGAAGGTTTCGACCGCTTCTGGAGTATTGAGCCAGGTGAAGAACACATCACTGACGCGGTTTTCCCGTTGTTCGACAGTGAACTGCTCCGGGCCGAAGTAGCGTGAGCGCTCGCCGTTGACCGTCACAATCTCGTTGGCCAGCAAACAAAGGTTGTCCTGGGCATAGGCGTAACCGATGCCGAAGCCCAGCCCGCGTTCGTTCTCGGCGCGAATGTGCGGCACGCCGAAACTGGTGCGGCGAATATCGGCGCTGGTTTGTGCAGCCGGGCTCAGTGCATGGGCCGACAGGCTCAGTCCGAACAAGGTGCTGGCGAGGGCCAGCCCGGTGAGTTGCCTGGAAATAATCACGCTTGCTCCTGATCGAAAGGTCGATTGCCCCTGCGTCCACGCGCAATGAGCCTGTCGAAGAAACGAAGCTGAGGAAAAAAATTTAGCGGGCAATCTTTCGGCACGAGGCCGGCATCACAAGGCCGGGACGAATTTGCGACGAAATTTCTACATCTTTTCTTTCATGATTTGTCGTGCTGAAACGTCTTGTTTAGAGAGCGCAACAAAACCTTTCCCGATCTGGCTCTGAAAAGGAGTAATCGCATGTACAACTCGCAACTACCAACGGACGGTAGCCAGACGCCACAGGGCGTTTCCATGGGTTCGCACACCGGCAATTTCACCCAGCGCGGCGAGCGTCCGGGCAACGAGCGTATTCGCGTGCTACTGAAGAGTTTCGGCCTGCGCACCAGCCTGATTCGCCTGAAAGTCATCGACGCCCTGCTGGTGGCGGCACAGAGCAATCGTCGCCTGGGCGTCCGTGGCGTGCATAGCCAGTTGCTCGATCTGGACGTGCCGTTGTCGTTTCTCAGCGTGCGCGAAGTGCTGAAACGCTTGTGCGCCGAAGGCGTGATCACCTTCAACGCCGACAAGAGTTACAGCCTGCACCCGCAGGCTGCAGCGGTCCTCAACCACGAATGAGGCACCGGGTGCTCGCCGTTACGGCTTGACCTTGCGGCGCATCACGCCATTGATCACCACCACAACCACGGCCACGCCGATCGCGACGTACTGGAAAGTTTTCTCGGTGATCATGCCGGCGTTTTGCAGCCAGGACAGGCCCAGCATGATCGCCAGTACCGACAGGGCGATCAGAATCGAATAAATCAAGCGTTGCTTCTGGGTCATTGCGGTTTCCTGAAACGTTGGAATGTATGCGTTTGCAAGCCATACGCTTGCCGAATTACGGGGACGTGCCGGGGCAAACGGGCGCTCATGTTACCGCCCCTGAAGACTTTTGGCTGCAAGGTCAGCCGACCTTGAGGCATGGCCCGCCCTCCCTGCTCTGGCGCAAACAAGTAAACAGCTTCGGCGCCGCGCCAATCCTTTAAACATGCCGTAAGTTTTTGAAATCTGCTGACGCAGCAAACGGCTAGGTCGGCTGTGCGTCTGCACCTAGGCTCTGCGAACTTCCTACCACTCATAAAACAGGGATGTTCATGCAGAGAACACTTATCAATATCGGCCCCAGACAGGTTGCCGGTTTCTGTCTGGCGCTGACCGCTTTCGAACTGCTCACTTACATGGCCAGCGACGTGATCATGCCAGCGATGCTGGACGTCACTACCGACCTCGAAGCGGACGCGCGGCATGTTCCCCATGCATTCAATCTTTATCTGTTGGGTGGCGTCTGCCTGCAATGGTTGCTTGGCCCCTTGTCCGACCAATTCGGACGCAGGCCACTGCTGTTGACAGGCTGCGCGCTGTTCGGTGTGTCGTGCGCGGCAGCTTTCAGCACCGACAGCATTGAAGCGTTCAACCTGTTGCGTCTGTTGCAGGGCATGGGGCTGGGATTCGTCGTCGCCGTGAGCTACCCGGCATTGCAGGAGGTTTTTTGCGAAGCCGACGCCGTCAGGCTGATGGCGTTGCTCGGCAATGTTGCGTTGTTATCGCCGTTGCTCGGGCCGCTGCTTGGCATCCTGCTGCTGGAATGGCTGAGCTGGCGGGAAATTTTTCTGCTGCTGGGATGCACAGCAGCGCTGGTATGGCTCGGCCTGTTGCTGTGGATGCCGGAAACCGTGGGCGTCGAGCACCGCGACGGTCATCAAACTCGCCCAGTACCCTTCTCCTGGCGCCTCACTTGTCGGCGCTACGGTGCGCTGTTGGGCAATCCGCGTTTCCTCTGCGCAAGCCTGGCGCTCGGCCTGATGAGTCTGCCGCTGACCGCCTGGATAGGCCTGGCGCCATTGCTGCTGGTACGGGTACTGGAAATGCCGCCGCTGGAATATGGCCTGTGGCAGATACCGGTGTTCTCGGCAGTCATCGCCGGCAATCTGATTCTCGACCGCTTGCTGCAGACTCATTCGCTGACGCAATTGATTCAACTGGCGCTCTGGCCGTTCTGTCTGGGCCTTCTGTTTCTGGCCGCGTGCGCATTGCTCGGCGCGGGGCTTGGTCCGGTGGTGGCGAGTTTGTCGCTGTACGCCGTCGGGCTGGGCATGAGCAATGCGGCGGTGTATCGCCTGGCGCTGTTTTCCAGTGACGACAGCAAAGGTCTGGTGTCGGCGCTGACCGGCATGATTTCGATCGCCGTCATGGGCCTTGGCGGTTCGCTGATTGCGGCCATCGGTGGCGGCAGCCGTCTTGAATACTTCGCTATCTGGGCCGCATTCGGCGGGCTGATGTGCCTGCCCATGGTTTACCGGCTCCTGCAAACCACCACATCTGATGTGGCCTCGCCTCAGTAAGGAACACTGATGACTCACCTACCCTATGCCGACGCGCTGTGCGCGTTGACGCAACCCTATTGCCTGAATTCAGCCGCGCCCGCTCTGTTTGATCGGGCGATGACCGAAATCAGCCGCTTTCACTGCGATCACACCCCGGGTTACGCCCATTGGCTCAACGCCCATGGACTGACGCCGCAGGACCTAGACAATCTCAATGACTGGTCGCGTCTGCCGCCGATCTTTGCCAGTTTCTTCAAGCAACACCTGCTGCTGAGCAGCACCGGCGCAGACGCCCTTGAACTGACTTCGTCGGGCACCAGCGGGCAGAAAAGCCGGATGCGTTACGACGAACGCAGCCTGGCTCGCGCGCAGTTCATGGTTGCGCAGATCTTCCGCCATTACGCCTGGGACACTCCCGATAGTCCGTGCAACTACCTGCTGTTGAGCTACGAACCCGAAGGACGCATCACCTTGGGCACCTCGTTTACCGACCAGTTTCTCTGTCGGTTTGCCCCGGTCAATCGCGTGGTCTACGCCTTGCGTAACACTGGGCGCGGCCATCAGTTCGATGTATTCGGCGTGATCGCCGCCTTGCAGTCTTTCGCTGAAGAAGGCTTGCCGGTACGGATTTTCGGCTTCCCGGCGTTTCTCTGGCAGACCCTGCAACGCATGCAGGCTACCGCTGTGCAGGATGTGCAATTGCCCGCCGGTTCGCTGGCCTTTTTTGGCGGTGGCTGGAAAACCCAGGCTGCGCAGGAAATTCCCAAACAACAGTTTTACGCCCATATCCATCGGCAACTGGGCATCGAACCGGCCCGCTGCCGCGATGGTTACGGTGCTGTCGAGCACGCCGTGCCTTACATCGAATGTGCCCGTCACCGCTTTCATGTGCCGGTGTATTCGCGAGTGCTGATTCGCGATCCGGCGGATTTTTCCCTGCTGCCCTATGGCCAACAAGGCCTGCTCGGCTTCGTCTCGCCTTACATCTCATCGAGCCCGGCCCACGCCGTGGTCATGAGCGACCTTGCCACGCTGCACCCGGGCGCAAGTTGCGGCTGTGGATTGACCAGCGACTGGTTCGAACTGCACGGCCGCGCCGCCACCACAGCGGGCAGAAGCTGCGCAATGGCCGCCGCCGAATTACTGGGAAGTCACTGATATGTATTTGATCAATGGACAACTGCACCACGCTTATAGCCTCGACCAAGCGCTGCAAGACCTGCAACAGGCGTTGCCGCAACACTTGGCGAGGGCCCTCGACAGCCGCACAGTCATCGACGCAGTCGCGGGATTTGCCCGGCAACTGCATGACGCGCACTCGGATCTGCCCCTCGACAACGAGCAGCGGCAGGCCCTGATCGATTTCTGCCAACCCGAAGCGCTAGCCTACAAACGCCAGCGTGAGTTGGGCGCCGAAGCCGATTGCCTGCGTCGTTTCGATTATCGCCAGCCACGCTTCGAAGCCTGGCGTCCACTCGGGCTGGTGGTGCACATCACTCCGGCCAACGCGCCGCTGCTGGCCTTTTGCGCGGTGGTGGAAAGTCTGCTCGCCGGCAACGTCAACTGGTTGCGCCCCAGCCGCAGCGATCAAGGCCTGACGGCGCAACTGTTGCGCGCGTTGGTCGACTGCGATGCAAGCGGACAACTGGCCGGACATGTGGCGGTGATTCCAGCGAGCACCGAGCAGATCGGCAAGCTGTGCAAACCCGCCAACGGCGTTGCAGCGTGGGGTGGCGAAGCGGCCCTGCAAGCGATTCGGCAACAGTTGGTGCCGGGTTGTCGCTGGATCGATTGGGGGCACCGCATCAGCTTCGTGTTTCTCACCCCGGAATCGTCTACGCCAGAGGCGCTTGATGCCGTCGCCGATGAAGTCTGCCGACTGGATCAGCAGGCCTGCTCCAGCCCGCAATGGCTGCTGGTGGACAGCGATGATCCGCAGGTTTTGTGCGATATCGGTGAACGCTTGGCACAGGCCCTGCAACGACGCGCCACGCAATGGCCGGTCCTGGTACCGACAATCCAGGAAGCCTCGCAAATTACCACGCACACGCAGATGGCCCGCCTCGGCCAGAGTTTCGCCGGACACACCGGGCAAGTGTGGAGCGGCCCGGGCTGGCGGGTGATCTGGAGCCATGATCGGCAACTCGCGCCTTCACCGCTGTTTCGCAGCGTACTGCTGCACCCGCTGCCGCAAGCGCTGCTGACCGCCACCCTGCTGCCGTGGCGCAACGTCCTGCAAAGCTGCGCGCTGATGTGTGCGCAACCGCGCATTGCCGAGCTTACCCATGCGTTGATCGCCGCCGGGGTCACGCGTATCGCACCGATCGGCAGCATTCACGACGGTTACGCAGGCGAACCCCATGACGGCGTCTATGCGCTGCAACGCTTGAGTCGGCGGGTATCGGTGAGTCTGGCGGCCACGCAACTGCCGAATCAGGCCAGTCTCGATTTACCGCTACTCGCGGCGAAGTCGTGCGCTGCGATCATGAACAAAGAGGCCTTCGTCGCCCAGCCCATCAACGATCAGGCGCAGTTGTATTTCCGCTCCGGAGGCAGCAGCGGCACCCCTGCTCTGGCCGGCTACAGCTATCGCGATTTCGATCGACAGATGCGCGCAACCGCTGACGGTCTGTTCGCCGCTGGTCTTGATCCGGCGCGGGATCGGGTCATGAACCTGTTCTTCTGTGGCGGGCTGTACGGCGGTTTTCTCAGCTTCAGCAAAGCGCTGGAATTGCTTGAGGTGACGCACCTGCCCATGGCCGCCCCCGCTGATGACGATTATCGGGAGATTGCTCAATTGATCATCGACCAACGGGTCAACGTCCTGGTGGGAATGCCCGCCACACTGCATCGCCTGTTTTTGAATGAGCAGCAGCGGCTGCGCGCTTATGGCGGGGTTGAAAAAGTCTTTCTCGGTGGCGAGCACCTGAGCGAGCAGAACCGTGCATTGCTGCGCAGTTGTGGCGTCTCGAGCATTCGCTCGGCGATCTACGGCAGCGTCGATGCCGGCCCGCTAGGCCATGCCTGCAAGGCTTCGGCGGATGGCGTTTTCCATCTGATGAACGCGATCCAGCACTTGGAAATCGTCGCGTTCGATGAGGATGTGCCGGTGGTCGAGGATCAAGTCGGTCGGCTGCTGGTGACCTCGCTCGCCCGTGAAGGGGGCCAGCGCGTGCAGCGTTATGAGATTGGCGACACCGGGCGCTGGCTGCCGGGCGTCTGCGCCTGCGGGCTGACGTCGCCACGCTTCGAGCTGTTGCAACGCCACGGCAAGCTGTTGCGCATCGGCACTGACTTCATCTCCCTGAGCGAATTGGCGTCGCGGCTGCAAGTGCCGTTTCAGTTGCAGCTGGACCACAGCGCTGACGGCGTCGAGCGCATGCAACTGCACTGCGAACTTGCAGCCGACATCGCTAAACACCGTCTCGCCGATTACCTGACCCTGATGACCGTGGTCGACAGCGGATTGCTGGTGCTGCAGATCGAACAATGCCCGCCCGAGCACTTCGTTCAAAACAAACACAGCGGCAAGACGCCGCTGGTCATTGACTCCCGCCGCTGACGCTTGCCGTGAGCTGGCTCATTCGAATCAAGAAGAATACACCGTGAAAACAACCGACCCGATTAGCGAATTGACGGGTTTTGCCCGCAAGCATTCGCCCTACTACAGGAACAGCCTCGCCGATATTCCCGAGGCAATAAGCTCGCTGCGCGAACTGCCACTACTTGATCCGGCAGACTTCTGGAAAGACAGCGCGGATCTGGCGCAATGGCCAGTTCTGACAGCACCGATTGCCCACGCCCTGGTCTTCAAGACCGGTGGCTCAACCGGCGGCGGCAGGCTCTCCGTATATGCCCGCACGGAATGGCAACGCACAGTGGAAGCTTTCGGCCGCAGTCTGAGCGAGCAATTCAGCTCCGGCGACCGTGTCGCCAATCTGTTCTTCGCTGGCGACCTCTACGCCAGTTTCCTGTTTATCCACGATTCACTGGCCCATGTGGAAACGCCTATCACCGAGTTTCCGTTTACCGGCGAAGTCGACCCGCCAATGCTGGTCGATGCCATCGTGCAACACCGGATCAACGTGTTGGCTGGCTTGCCTGCGCAACTTTTGACCTTCGCCAGTTGGCTCGACCAACGCGGCCTTGCGCTGCCCTTGGTTGATAGCGTGCTTTATGGCGGGGAGAGTCTGTTTGCCTCGCAACGCCAGCTTCTCGAGCAAGTGCTGCCCAACGCGCGCATTACCTCGATCGGCTACGCCAGCGTCGATGGCGGATTCATCGGTGCAAGTCATCGTGACTGCATCGAAGGAGAACATCGCACACCTGACGGTCACGCACTGCTGGAGATTGTCGATCAGCACAGCGGCGCAACGATCGAGGCCTGCGATCAAACCGGTCTGCTGGTGCTGACCAATCTGCATCGCCGTTTGATGCCGCTGATCCGCTATCCCGTCGGAGATCTCGCGTGCTGGCGCGAACCGCCGGGCACTGCACAACGCAAATTCGCCCTGCGGGGTCGCAGCGGCAACAGTCAGCGCGTGCGGGTCGGCATTCTGTCGCTGATGACCGATGAAATCAGCGAAAGCGTACGGAGCATCACTGGCAGCAACGATTGGCAGTTATTGGTCGAGCACGACGACGGCAGGGATCTATTGACGGTGAAATACGTAGTCAACGAAAGATCGACCCGCATCGAGGACAGACTCGAGGCCCGCTTGATCGAACTGTATCCGCAGATACCGCAACTGCGAGGCGCCGGGTTATTGCAGCTGCGTATACGGAGCTGCCGCTTCGAGGACCTTGAGCGCCATCCTCGCGCAGGGAAAAGCCTGCGGATCGTCGATTTACGCTGCTACGACCGACATGACAGGGAGGTGCGTGATGGAAGCGTTGATCCTGCGCAATTACCGTGACACCGACGCCACGGCAGTCAGCCAGCTGTTTCGCGAGGTCTATGGCGATCATTACGTGCAAAGCGACGTCTACCTGCCCTGCCTGATCAACCAGAACCACGCCGACAAACGCTGGCACTCACTGGTTGCAGTGGAGGGAGAGCGGATTCTTGGCCATGCCACTTTGTATCGGCAGAGCGAAAGCTCGCACGATGCCGAACTGGCCTTGAGCGTCGTACATCCCGATACCCGCGGCAAGAACATTGCCACGCGCCTGGGCGCGCAACTGCTGACTCATGCACAAGCGTTGGGTTGTCGCAGCGTTTCGATCAAACAGGTCACCCACCACCCCTATACCCAACGCATGGCTATCGGTCTCGGTTTTCATAACACCGGACTGTTGCCGGACTATGTCCGCTCACCCTTTGGCGGCAAAACACCGGAGTCGATCGTCTTGGGTGTCCGCGCCATAGACGGCTATCAGCGCCCGCTGCCGGAGCAGCCGTGGCCAACCCGCTACCGTGCGTTCATGGAGCGTATGACGGCGGCGTTTGGCTGTTCTCCCAGTGCAGCATGCTGGCGCGGGCCCTCGGTTCAGGTTCAACAACACGGCAATCGGCATGAAATGCTCGTGGAAAAACTCGAACCGGAACTGCTCGATCAGCTGAGAACGTTGCCCGGGCATTGGCTGATTTCGATTCGTTTGCAGCTGTCCCGACAGTTTGCCGTGGATCTGCACAGTCTTAACGCCATCGGTTTTGCTTTCACCGGTCTGGCGCCTGCGCAAGACAATCGAGGAGGCTGGCTGACGTTGTTTCATCGCGGCTACCGCACGCGCAAGCTGACATTGCATTGCCCGCACATGCAGCAGTTACACGACCAGGCACAACGTCAACTCACTGGGCGAGCCATGGCTGCGGTGTAATCAGCCGGAGCCCGCACACGGATGAGCGGGCTTCATCGGCAGATGTCACGCCTTTGCCGTCAGGCCTTTGTCGGACGGAACTGCCGCATTGCCTTCGCCATAGGTCTTGAGATTCTGCAGGACGTAAATGGCTTTCTTGAATTCGGGAATCAGGCTCTTGCCGTAGTAATTGCCATTGAGACTGTTGGTCTGGATGGCATCGAGCTGCGTGGCGAAATATTCCAGCGCGTTGAACTTCGCCTCCGGGTCTTTCTGCACGCCGAAGCGGTCGAATTTGTCGCCGGCATTGAGCAAGGTGATCGAGGTGATCTCGGAAATCAGGCCGCGCCCGCGCAGGAATTCGCTGAGGTTGCCCAACTGCTTGACGGAGACGTTGGCTGGATCAAAGCCCTTGATCTGCTTGCGCAAACCCTGTTTGTCCATCTCCGCGACGTTAAGCGCATTCGGATCGTTGCCGACCAGGGTCAGCATCTGCTGCACCTTGACGCTCTGCGAAACCTGCTTTTTCGCGCCGGTATCACGGACCATTACGCCCGCCTTGCTTTCCCAGGCGCCGGTATAGCCGATCGTCATGCGAGGATTCCTTGTGCAATGAGCATGAAATGTCCTTGTCCCAACCAATTGAATGGGCGCGAGTATCGGCCGCTTCGCCTGATCCAACCAACCCTTTTGTGCGCTTTTTTACAAATCTCGTACATTCATGACACCGAGCTTAAGGCCCGCAAACATTGCTTCAGCGCCGTCATCAGGATGTAACAACTGTGGCGATTGCGAGGGATGTACCAATCCTGATACCAACCGGTCATCGACCTGAGTTCTTTCGGCGCGCAAGTACCTAAAGCTTCCGCCCGTAACGACGATACGCTGTGATACCCGCCCTGTTTTATTCCTGCCCTCCAACAAAAACGCCGCTCAAGGATCAGTTCCATGCCCGCACTGCGCACAATTCAGGCTCGCTACACGCTGTTTCTGATTCTGTTCATCCTGTTGTTGTCCGTGCTCACCGTGGTCGGCATCAGCCAACTGGTCGCACCGACCCTGCGCGATACCGAAGAGAAGGTCGTGCTCAACCGCATCGCCGAAGTCGCCGTGCAGATTCAGGGCGAACTGAACAAGGTGCAGGCGCAGCAACGCAGTATCACCCAGACCATCCCCCTGCTCGACAGTGCAGCCATCGACGTGGTGTTGCCAGGGCTGGTGGATCAGTACGGCGAACTGAAAGTCTTTGGCGGCGGTATCTGGCCGTTGCCCGGCCAGCGCGAAGCCGGGCGCAACAAGTTCAGCACCTTCTGGCATCGCGATGCCTCGGGTCAGCTCAAGGTCAATACGTTCTGGAACAGCGACGCCGCACCGAACTACTACGACCAGAGCTGGCACAAGGGCGGCATGGCCACCCCGCGCGGCCAGTGCGCGTGGGCCGCTGCCTATAAGGACGACGCCAGTGCCGAGCCGCGCACCAACTGCGCCATGGCGATCTACAAGAACGGCAGCGCCTGGGGCGTCTCGACCATCGACGTGACCCTGGGCTTCTTCAACGACCTGGTGGCGCGCAAGGAAAAAGACCTCAACGCCGAAATGCTCATCGTCGAGGCTGACGGCAAGATCATCAGTAACAGCTCGCGCATCAGCGGTCCGATCGTGTTGAAGAACATCAGCGAACTCGCGGCCAGCTCGACCTTCATCAATCAGATCAAGACCGGCCTGCAGAACCGCGATAAAGCGCAACGCGTCGAGTTCGACAACAACGGTGAAGACGCCACATTCTTCATGCGCCCTATCGAGGGCACACCGTGGTTCCTCGCCACCGCCCTGCCGACCAAAATGCTCACCGCCCAGCGTGACGATGTGCTCAACAGTCTCAGCCTGATCCAGATACCGCTGGTGATCCTGCTGGTGCTGTTGCAGGTTTACGCGATTCGCAAACTGGTACAGCGCATGAAGGCTCTGAAAGCCAACATCGATTCACTGTCCAGCGGTGACGCCGACCTGACCCGTCGCATCACCATTCGCGCTGAGGACGAACTGGGCGCCATCGGCCATTCGGTCAACACCTTCATCGTCTATTTGCAGAACATGATCGGCGAAGTCACCCAGGCCACCGGTGCCATGGCGTCCAGCCTCGATAATCTGCAGCGCACTTCGGCGCACACCAGCCAGATTCTGCTGCGTCACGCGTCGGAAACCGACCAGACTGTCACCGCCATTACCGAAATGAGCTCCACCGCTGAAAGCGTGGCGCAGAATGCCGCTGAAACCGCTGCGTTCACCCAGCGCGCCAATGAAAATGCCGATCGCTCGCGCGTCGTGGTGGGTGAAGCGACCAACAGCGTGGTCGCGCTGATCGACGAAGTGGCCAGCGCTACACACAAAGTTGAAAACATGCAGCAGGACGCCCAGCGCATTACCGAGATTCTCGGCGTGATCGGTGCGATTGCCGGGCAGACCAACCTGCTCGCCCTCAACGCCGCGATCGAAGCGGCCCGGGCCGGTGAACAGGGTCGTGGCTTTGCGGTGGTAGCGGATGAAGTCCGCGCCCTCGCCGCCCGCACTCAGGCCAGCACTTCGGAAATCAACGAGATGTTGACCCGTCTGACCCAAGGCGTCAGTTCCTCGGTCAGTGCCATGGAAAACACCCAGGCCAGTTGCCAGTCCGCCGCTGACGCCACCGCCCGAGTCAACTCGGGGCTGGACGAAATGGCCGGTTCGGTCAGCCACATCAACAGCCTCAGCACGCAGATTGCCACCGCCGCCGAACAGCAAAGCGCAGTGACCGAAGAGATCAACCGCAGCATGGTGCAGATCCGTCACATGGTCGACGAACTGGTGCAGAGCGGCCAGGCCAGCGAGCTGAATACCCGCCAGTTGCTCGAAGCCAACAGCCGCGTGAGCGCGATCATGGGGCGGTTCAAGGTCAGTTAAGCCAACCGCGACCACGGGGATGTTGGCCTTTACGCCAATCCCCTGTGGGAGCGGAGCCTGCTCGCGAAAGCGATTTCTCAGTCACTGGAGCTGCGGCTGGTCAACCGCATTCGCGAGCAGACTCACTCCTACAATGGTTCGGGTGTTTTGTAGCAACTGGAAACACTCAGTTGATGTAGGAGCGGGAAAACAGGTCAAAATGCGTTCTTGCTGACCTTCACCGAGTCGAGAGCCCATTCCCATGCGAAGCCAACTGCGTCTGCTCGCCCTGAGCGCCCTGTTCATCTCCTCCCTGGCGCAAGCCGCCGAACTGATCCCGATCGAAGTGCACCGCGATGCCAATTGCGGCTGCTGCAAAAAGTGGATCAGCCATCTCGAAGCCAATGGCTTCAAAGTCGAAGATCACGTCGAAAGCGACATGAGCAGCTTTAAACAGCAGCACGGCGTACCACCGCGTCTGGCGTCCTGCCACACGGCGATCATCAATGGCAAATTCGTTGAAGGCCATGTGCCTGCCGATCAGGTGCTTGCGTTGAGCAAGCGCGACGATCTGCTGGGTGTGGCTGCACCGGGCATGCCAATGGGCTCACCGGGCATGGAAATGGACGGCATGAGCGACGCGTATCAGGTCATCGGCCTGAAGAAGGACGGCGCTGATGTGGTAGTGGCGGACTACCCGGCCCGTTGATGGGGGCAGCCTACTTCGGCCTGTTCTTTGCTGCGTTTGGCGCGGCGACATTGTTGCCGTTGCAGTCCGAGGCGCTGCTGGTCGGCCTGATCGTCAGCGAGCGTTACTGGCTGTGGGGTTTGCTCGCGGTGGCGACGCTGGGCAACGTGCTCGGTTCGCTGGTCAACTGGTGGCTGGGACGGGGCATCGAGCGGTTTCAGGATCGACGCTGGTTCCCGGTCAGTCCGCGGCATATGGCCAAGGCGCGCAAGCACTACGAGCGCTATGGGCATTGGTCGCTGCTGCTCAGTTGGCTGCCGGTGATTGGCGATCCGCTGACCTTGATTGCCGGCGTCATGCGCGAACCGCTCGGGCGCTTTCTGTTGATCGTCACCCTGGCCAAAGGCGCGCGCTATGGCGTGCTGGCCTTGCTGACACTGGGCTGGCTCGGTTGAACCAACCCTTCCTGTGATTGCCTTTGTTTAACGTCGGCGTAATCCCGACCTTCCAGAGTCGGCCAATTTTCAAGGAGTTAGTGCTTATGTCCGTCACGCTTTCCCGCTGGCTGCCCGGCCTCGTCCTCAGCGCTGCCCTGCCATTAATGGCGCAAGCGGCCACTGAAACCGCCCCCGCCGAAGGGCCTGCCTACGGCCCGGAGCTGCAAGGCTTCCAATACCCCTACACGCTTAAACACTTCGCCTTCGAATCCCAGGGTCAGAAGCTGCAAATGGGTTACATGGACGTCGCCGCCAATGGCAAGGCCAACGGCCGCACCGTGGTGCTGATGCACGGCAAGAATTTCTGCGCGGCGACCTGGGACAGTTCGATCAAGGCCTTGAGCGATGCCGGCTACCGCGTGATTGCGCCGGATCAGATCGGCTTCTGCACCTCCAGCAAACCCGAGCACTATCAGTACAGCTTCCAGCAACTGGCGACCAACACCCAGCAATTGCTCAAGGCGTTGGGCATTCAGAAAGCCACTGTGCTCGGCCACTCCACCGGCGGCATGCTCGCCACCCGTTATGCGCTGCTGTTCCCGGAGCAGGTCGATCAATTGGCGATGGTCAACCCGATCGGTCTGGAAGACTGGAAAGCCCTCGGTGTTCCCTATCGCACCGTCGATCAGTGGTATCAGCGTGAGTTGAAGGTCACGGCCAAGGGCATTCGCGACTATGAGCGCACCACTTATTACGACGGCCGCTGGAAGCCCGAATTCGATCGCTGGGTCGACATGCTCGCCGGTCTGAGCAAAGGTCCGGGCAAGACCCAGGTCGCGTGGAACTCGGCGCTGATCTACGACATGATCTTCACCCAGCCGGTGTACTACGAGTTCAAGGACCTGAAGATGCCGACCCTGTTGCTGATCGGCACCTCCGACACCACCGCCATCGGCAAGGACCTCGCACCGCCGGAAGTCAAAGCGAAAATCGGCCACTACGAGGTGCTCGGCAAACAGGTCGCCAAGTTGATTCCGCAGTCGACGCTAATCGAATTCCCGGGCATGGGCCACGCGCCACAAATGGAAGAACCGGAGAAATTCCATCAGGCGTTGCTCGGTTGGCTGGGCAAGACTCCTTCCGCTCCATGATGAGGTAAGCCGATGACGGTGCAGATTGCAGTGATCGATGACTGGCAGGACGTGGCACGCGACGTGGTCGACTGGTCCGTGCTGGAGAGCATCGGTGAAGTGACCTTTGTGCATGATTACCCGGCCGACAACGCGACACTGGCCGAGCGCCTCGGCCAGTACGAGGTGATCTGCGTCATGCGCGAACGCACGCGTTTCGACGCCGACTTGCTCGGACGCTTGCCCAATCTGAAGTTGCTGGTCACCGGCGGCATGCGCAATGCGGCGCTGGACATGCCGGCCGCTGCAGCGCTGGGCATCAAGGTCTGCGGCACCGACAGTTACAAACATGCCGCACCGGAACTGACCTGGGCGCTGATCATGGCGGCCACCCGTGATCTGGTGAAGGAAGCCAATGCCTTGCGCGCCGGCCAGTGGCAACAGGGCCTCGGCGGCGATCTGCATGGCAAGACCCTGGGAATCCTGGGTTTGGGCAGCATCGGCCAGCGGGTCGCGCAGTTCGGCCAGGTGTTCGGCATGCGGGTGATCGCCTGGAGCGAGAACCTCACCGCCGAACGCGCGGAACAGGTCGGCGTGACGTACGTCAGCAAGCAGCAACTGTTCGAGCAGGCCGACGTGCTGTCGGTGCATCTGGTGCTCAGTGAACGCAGTCGCGGTCTGGTTGATGCCCAAGCGCTGGAGTGGATGAAACCGAGCGCGCTTTTGGTCAACACTGCTCGCGGGCCGATCGTCGATGAAGCGGCGTTGATCAAGGCGCTACAGAAACGGCGCATTGCCGGGGCAGCGCTGGACGTGTTCGAGCAAGAGCCTTTGCCGGCCCTGCACCCGTTTCGCACGCTGGACAATGTCCTCGCCACGCCGCATGTGGGCTATGTCAGTCGGCAGAATTACGAGCAGTTCTTCCGGCAGATGATCGAGGATATTCAGGGTTGGGCAACTGGGGAGCCGGTGCGTCTGTTGAATTGATTCCATCACTTTAAAGTTCAGTTGCTGCAACAGGCCTCTTCGCGAGCAGGCTCGCTCCCACAGGTTGTACGCGTTCCAATGTGGGAGCGAGCCTGCTCGCGAAGGTCTCATCTCAGATACCGCTCTGAAATACCCTCGCACCACAACGGTGCAACCGGCCCATCCCCTAGCACAAAACCGTGACTACCCAGTCACCGTTTTGGCCCACTCCGACCGAAAAACATGCCCTTCGTCGGAGCGTTTCCGCTCCTGAACCCTCGCTTACATCCCGACACAACCGATTGTCGAACAATTTACCCATTTGCCCTAACCCGCTCTAGGATCTGGCCTAGACTGATTTTTCAGTGGCCAAACCACTCGGTCATACCGACGAAAAAAAGTCGAAACTTTTGCTTCACGCCACAGGTCATCAGAACAACTGGGCGAAAGCGACTGGTGTAATCCTTGCAACGGCCTCACCACCCATTCTGCTTGCGCGTGTTGGGTCAGCATTTGCTCACCGATGCGTGGCGCCTTTGCGCCCGGCCACAGGACTTGGCCACGAAACAGCTTGTTCGAGACAAGAATCAGATCACACACGGGAGATACATATGATCAGTGCGGCATTGGATATTCAGGGAGAGCGTGCTCACCAGTCGCTTGGAGAATCGAGCACCATCAGTGTTCCCGGCAGCCGACAGATCAACGTACCCGGCACCAAGACGCTTGCTCCGGTAGCAAGCCAGAATCCCAACAAGAAAAAAGTGTTGTTCGTGACTTCGGAAATCGCCGATCTGGTCAAGACCGGCGGCCTCGGTGACGTCTCCGCCGCCCTGCCCCGGGCCATGGCCCATCTGCATGATGTGCGGGTGCTGATTCCCGGTTATCCGCAAGTGGTGCACAGCGAAAACCCGATTCACATCATCGGCGAGCTGGGTGGCCACGCTGCGCTGCCACCTTGCAAGATCGGACGCATGGACATGCCCGATGGCCTGGTGATCTACGTGTTGATCTGCCCTGAACTCTACGAGCGTGAAGGTGGCCCTTACGGCGCCAACAACGGTCGCGACTGGCCGGACAACCATATCCGCTTCGCCCGTCTCGGCCTCGCCGCTGCCGACATCGCCGCCAATCTTGCGCAAATTCACTGGCGCCCGGATCTGGTGCACGCCCATGACTGGCCGGCTGGCCTCGCGCCCGCTTACATGCACTGGCGCGGGCAGCGCACGCCGACCCTGTTCACCATTCACAACCTTGCCTACCAGGGCGTGACGAGCCTCGGTTCCTGCCCAGAGCTGGGGATTCCCACCCATGCCCTGCAACAGGAAGGCATGGAGTTCTACGGCAAGATGTCGTTCCTCAAGGCCGGCATGGCCTATTCGAGCCACATCACCACCGTCAGCGCGACGTATGCTCAGGAAATCACCACCCCGGACTTCGGCTGTGGCCTCGACGGTTTCCTTGCCGCCAAGACCCAGCAAGGCCTGCTCAGCGGTATCCCGAACGGCATCGACGAGAGCTGGGATTCGGCGACCGACCCGCACCTGTTTGCCCCGTTCGCCATCGGCGACTGGGAAGGCAAAGCGGTCAACGCCGCCCACGTCCGTGAGCTGTTCGGCCTGAATGACTCTTCCGGCCCGCTGTTCGCCGTGGTTTCGCGCCTGGTCTATCAGAAAGGTCTCGACCTCACCGAAGCGGTGTCCGAGTTCATCGTGCAGAACGGTGGTCAGATCGCGATCATTGGTCGCGGCGAGCCGGAAGAAGAGCAAGCCATGCGTGAACTGGCCCTGCGCTTTCCTGGCCAGATCGGCGTGCGCATCGGCTTCAACGAGACCGATGCCCGACGCATGTTCGCCGGCAGCGATTTCCTCCTGATGCCTTCGCGTTACGAACCTTGCGGCTTGAGCCAAATGTACGCCCAGCGTTTCGGCTCGCTGCCGGTCGCGCGCAACACCGGCGGTCTGGCCGACACCATTGAAAACGGCGTCACCGGTTTCCTCTTCGATGAGTCCACCGTTGATAGCTACAAGGAAGCCCTGAGCCGCGCGTTCAAGGTCTTCGCCTTCCCGGAACTGCTCAATGCCATGCGCTGCCGCGCCATGGCTGCACCGTTCAACTGGAGCAAAGCGGTTGAACCGTACGCCGAACTTTACGAACAACTGGTCGCCAAGGCGTTGGGTAAAGCCAGCCACAAATAACCAGGGAGTTGCAGAAAATGCCGTCAAGGACCCAAGAAACCTGGCCCCACGGCGCGATCATGCTGGATGCCGAGCACACGCAATTTGCGTTGTGGGCGCCTGACGCGTTCTACGTCAGTGTGGAACTGGAAGATGGAAAATCGTTGCCCATGCTGCCTCAGGGCGACGGTTGGTTTGTAATCAAGGCCAATTGCCCGGCGGGCAGTCGCTACCGTTACTGCATCGATGGCGAACTGGAGGTGCCGGACCCGGCCTCCAGAGCGCAGGATGGTGACCTCGACCGCCACAGTGTGGTGGTCGATCCCCATGCCTACCAATGGCGGCACACGACCTGGAATGGTCGGCCGTGGAGCGAAGCGGTGATTTACGAGCTGCACGTCGGTGCGCTCGGTGGATTTGCCGAAGTTGAACAGCATCTGGCGCGCTTGGTGGCGCTGGGCATTACCGCCATCGAATTGATGCCGCTGGCGCAATTCCCCGGTGATCGCAACTGGGGCTACGACGGAGTGCTGCCCTATGCACCGCAAGCCTCCTACGGCACACCGGAACAACTCAAACACCTGATCGACACCGCCCACGGCCATGGCCTGGCGGTGATTCTCGACGTCGTCTACAACCACTTCGGTCCCGACGGTAACTATCTGCATCGTTACGCCAAAGGCTTTTTCCGCGAGGACAAGCACACGCCCTGGGGCGCGGCGATCGACTTCCGTCGCCCGGAAGTGCGCGAGTTCTTCATTGAAAACGCGCTGATGTGGCTGCTCGAATACCGTTTCGACGGTTTGCGTCTGGATGCGGTGCACGCGATTGAGGATCCCGACTTTCTCAGCGATCTGGCCCGACGCATTCGCCAGCAGATAGACCCGACCCGGCACGTCTGGCTGACCGTCGAGAACGAGCTGAACCAGTCGAGCCTGCTGGAAAACGATTACGACGCGCAGTGGAACGATGACGGTCATAACGCCCTGCACGTGCTGCTGACCGGCGAAACCGACGCCTACTACGCCGACTATGCCGCGCAACCCACCGAGCAATTGGTGCGCTGCCTGAGTCAGGGCTTTGTTTTCCAAGGCCACATCACTCGCCATGGCGAACCCCGTGGCGAGCCGAGCGAACATCTGCCCTCCACTGCTTTCGTGCTGTTCCTGCAGAACCATGACCAGATCGGCAACCGTGCCTTTGGCGAACGCCTGCATCAGCTCGCCGACCCGCGTGCGGTACAAGCGGCGACGGTGTTGTTGCTGCTGTCGCCGATGATTCCGCTGATGTTCATGGGCGATGAATTTGCCGCCGAGCAACCATTCCTGTTTTTTACCAGCCACCACGGTGAACTGGCGGAACTGGTGCGTGAAGGTCGGCGCAACGAGTTCGCCGCATTCAGTGCCTTTACCGATCCGCACAAGCGCGAACAGATCCCCGATCCGAATGCCGAAGAAACCTTCCGCGCCTCACAGCCACGACTAGTTGGCAGTGGCACGCCGTTACAACAGGAGACGCAAGAGCTCTATCGGCAACTGCTCAAGTTGCGGCACCAATACATCATTCCCAACCTCTCCGGGACTCAGGCTCTGGGCGCGCAGATGCTCGGCCATGGCGCGGTCAGCGCACGCTGGCGACTGGGCAACGGCAGTGAGCTGCGAATTGACCTGAACCTCAGTGACACGCCAGTGGTCAACCCTGCACAGACTGATACCGAATGGTTGTTTCAACAGCCAGCCGCAGTCGAACTGTCGGACCCGAACCAACTGCCGGCGTACACCGCGCTCGTCAGCCTCACGGCCGCACCCGTTATGCACCCCCTGGATGGAGAGCGCCTATGAGCGATGCGCAACTGGAAATACTCGCCAGTCGAGCCGGCCTTGCCGTCGACTGGATCGACGCCAACGGGCGTCAGCAAAAAGTCGCTCCTGCTGTGTTGCGCAATGTCCTGATCGGACTCGGCCACCCCGCCAGTACGGCGCAAGAAATCGATGCCAGCCTGCTGGAATTGCAAGAAGTCCAGCAAGACCGCCATTTGCCACCCCTGCTGACCTGCGACGTGGGCGTTGCCCTCGACCTGAGCCGCTATTTCTCACCGGAAACCCCCTGCGAAATCCATCTTGAAGACGGCTCGCAGATGAACCTGAAGCTGGACAACGAAGCCATGTTGCCCGGCTTGATTCCGGTCGGTTATCAGCAAGTGCATATCGCCGATCAGTATTTCACGCTCGCCGTGGCGCCTGAACGCTGCTTCAGCGTCGCCGATGCGGTCGATAGCCCGATCCCGCGAGCCTGGGGTCTGAGCGCCCAGTTGTATTCGCTGCGCCGTCCGGGTGACGGTGGTTTTGGCGATACCCAGGCGCTGGAGGAACTGGTTCGTGTAGCGGGCGAACGTGGCGCCGATGCGCTGGCGATCAGTCCGATGCACGCGATGTTCAGCGCAGACAATGGCCGCTACAGCCCTTATTCGCCGTCCAGCCGCTTGTTTCTCAATTCACTGTATGCCGCGCCGGGGAGCATTCTCGGGGAACGCGCGTTGCGTGATGCAATTGATGCCAGTGGCCTGGCCGCGCAGTTCGAGCAGCTGGAAAATCTCAAGCTGATCGACTGGCCGACCGCTGCCGAAGCAAAGCAGAAGCTGCTGCAAGCCTTGTATGAAGGTTTCGTCGCTGGTGAGCATCCGCTGCACGCCGACTTCGCCAGTTTTCGTCACGCCGGTGGCGAAGCGCTGGAGAACCATTGCCGCTTTGAAGCGATTCAGGAAATGCGCGCCGCCCGTGGCGAAAGCCTCGACTGGCGCGAATGGCCGGAGCACTGGCACGACCCGCGCGGCGCAGCGCTCGGCGCGTTTGCCGAGGAATATGCCGAGCGCATCGGTTATTTCGCCTTCTGCCAATGGCTGATCCATCGCTGCCTCGAACGAGCGCAAACTGCTGCGCGCAGTGCTGGCATGGGGATCGGTCTGATCGCCGACCTCGCCGTCGGTGCTGACGGTGCTGGCAGTCAGGCCTGGAGTTTCCAGGACGAATTGCTCGCCTCGCTGACCGTAGGCGCACCGCCGGACATCCTCAATCGCAGCGGCCAGGGCTGGGGCATTTCCGCGTTCTCGCCGGAAGGGCTGATCCGCAATGGTTTCCGCGCCTTCATCGACATGCTGCGCGCCAACTTCGCCCACGCCGGTGGCTTGCGTATCGACCATGTCATGGGCCTGCAACGCCTGTGGGTGATTCCCAACGGCGCCGCTCCGGCCGATGGCGCCTATCTGTATTACCCGTTCGACGACATGTTGCGCCTGCTGACCCTGGAATCCCATCGGCATCAGGCCATTGTGCTCGGTGAAGACCTCGGCACGGTACCGGAAGGCCTGCGGGAAAAACTCGCCGCGCGTTCGATTCTGGGCATGCGCGTATTGTTGTTCGAACAGGACAACACCCGCTTCAAACCGATTCTCGACTGGCCGGATGATGCCCTGGCGACCACCAGCACCCATGACCTGCCGACACTCAACGGTTGGTGGCATGGCCGTGACATTGACTGGAATGCACGCCTCGGTCTGGTTGATGCCAACGGCGAAATCGACTGGCGCCGGCACCGTGAGCGTGAACGCGAAGGCCTGCGCGATGCACTGCGCCAGGATCCGCAGAATTTCCGCGAAGAGTCCCACGAAGCCGATCAAGTGGTCGATGCCAGTGTGCGTTTCCTCGGCCACACCCGCGCGCCGCTGGTGCTGCTGCCGCTGGAAGATGCCTTGGGTATCGATGAACAGCCGAATCTGCCTGGCACCACCGATTCACATCCGAACTGGTCGCGACGTTTGCCCGGTCCCAGCGAAGCGTTGCTGGACGGCCCCGATGCCGCCCGCCGCCTGGAACTGCTGGCCTGCGCGCGCCTTCAAGCCTCTGAGCGTGACCAATGAATCAACAGCAAATCCAGCCACTGCGCGCCACCTTGCGCCTGCAATTTCATAAAGGTTTTACCCTCGAACAAGCGGTGCCACTGGTGCCGTACTTTGCCCGCCTCGGCATCAGCCATATCTACGCCTCGCCCCTGCTGGCGGCGCGCGCCGGTTCCATGCATGGCTACGACGTCGTCGACCCGACCCAGGTCAATCCGGAACTGGGCGGCGAGCCGGCGTTGCGCCAACT
Organism: Pseudomonas sp. CCNWLW23; assembly: GCF_037095675.1. NCBI lineage: Bacteria > Pseudomonadati > Pseudomonadota > Gammaproteobacteria > Pseudomonadales > Pseudomonadaceae > Pseudomonas > Pseudomonas sp. CCNWLW23. The sequence continues at coordinate 176,344 of NZ_JBAWKM010000006.1, forward strand.
GATCAGCACCCTGCGCGAACACAACATGGGCCTGATCCTCGACATCGTTTCCAACCACATGGCCGTGGGCGGCAATGACAACCCGTGGTGGCTCGACCTGCTCGAATGGGGACGCCTGAGCCCGTACGGCGAATTCTTCGACATTCAGTGGCACTCGCCGGACCCGTTGATGGAAGGCCAGTTGCTGCTGCCGTTCCTTGGCAGTGATTACGGCGTGGCGTTGCAGGAAGGCACGCTGAAGCTGAAATTCAACGCGCAGATCGGCACTTTTTACGTCGAGCATTACGACCACCACTTCCCGATCTGCCCGAACAACTATGGCGAGCTGCTCAAGTCCGACGACACGCTGAAGACTCTGGCAGATCGCTTCAGCACACTCAGCTACCAGACCGACGCACATTCGCTGGCGATGCCGCTCAAGCAGGAGCTGCGCGAGCTGGCGAGCGATCCGCGTGTTCTGGCGACTATCGAAGGCAACCTCGCACAGTACGATTCCACCACCGAGGAAGGCTTCCACAAGCTCCACGAGTTACTGGAACGGCAGAGTTATCGCCTGGCCAGTTGGCGCACGGCGGCGGACGACATCAACTGGCGGCGCTTCTTCGACATCAACGAGCTTGGCGGCCTGCGCGTCGAGCGTCCGGCGGTGTTCGAAGCGACCCACGGCAAAATTTTCCAATTGGTCGAAGAAGGTCTGGTCGACGGCTTGCGCATCGACCACATCGACGGCCTCGCCGACCCGCGTGGCTACTGCCGCAAATTGCGCCGTCGCCTTGATCACTTGGCGCCGGGACGTCATCTGCCGATCTATGTCGAGAAGATCCTCGGCGAGGGCGAAACCCTGCGCCGCGACTGGAGCGTCGACGGCACCACCGGCTACGAGTTCATGAATCAGCTGTCGCTGCTGCAACACGACCCGGACGGCGAACACGTGCTCGGCGAACTCTGGCAGCGCCGCACTGAGCGCCCGGCTGCGTTCATGGAAGAAGCGCAACTGGCCCGTCAGCAGATCCTCAACGGCTCGCTGGCCAGCGACTTTGAAAGTGTCGCGCAGGCCCTGCATCAAGTCGCGCGGGATGACCTGATGACCCGCGACCTGACCTTGGGCGCGATTCGCCGCGTGCTGCATGCGCTGATCGTGCACTTCCCGGTTTATCGCACTTACATCAGCGCCATGGGCCGGTCCGAGCAGGACGAAGCGATTTTCCAGCACGCCATGGACGGTGCGCGGCAAACCCTCAGCGAAGCCGACTGGCCAGTGCTCGACTCGGTCGCCAGCTGGCTCGGCGGCACGCCTTGGCGCCGCAAGCCACGGGGGCGCTCGCGCAAGATCCTCAAGCATGCCTGCGTGCGTTTCCAGCAACTGACTTCGCCGGCGGCGGCCAAAGCCGTGGAAGATACCGCGCTGTATCGCTCGGCGGTGCTGCTGTCGCGCAATGATGTCGGTTACAACACCGAGCAATTCAGCGCGCCGGTCAGTGAGTTCCACGAAGTCAATCAACAGCGCATGGCCGAGTTTCCAGACAACCTGCTCGCGACTGCTACCCATGACCACAAGCGTGGCGAAGACACTCGCGCCCGGCTGGCCGTGCTGAGCGAACGCAGCCATTGGTACGCCGATCAGGTCGAACTGTGGCGCGCCCTCGCCCGCCCCGTGCGCATCGAAGACGACGCGCCTTCCGCTGGCGACGAACTGATCCTCTATCAGGCATTGCTCGGCAGTTGGCCGCTGGACCTGCAGGACGACGACAAGGCCGGTTTCGCCGATTACGCCAAGCGCATCTGGCAGTGGCAACAGAAAGCCCTGCGTGAAGCCAAGCTGCAAAGCAGCTGGAGCGCGCCGAATGAAGCGTATGAAAACGCAGCACAGGCGTTCACGGAAAAGCTGTTGACCGGTGAAGAAGGCGAGTTGCTGCGTGCGGCGCTGAGCAAGACCGTCAACAGCATCGCCGCTGCCGGCGCGCTCAACGGGCTGGCGCAAACCTTGCTGCGCATGACCGTGCCGGGTGTGCCGGATCTGTACCAGGGCAACGAGTACTGGGATTTCAGTCTGGTGGACCCGGACAACCGTCGGCCGGTGGATTACGCCGCCCGCGAGCAAGCGTTGCAGGCATCTGTGCCGGGTACCGAACTGCTCAAGGACTGGCGTGACGGGCGCATCAAACAGGCGCTGATCAGTGAGGTGTTGAACCTGCGCAAGGAACACAGCGAGCTGTTCCGTCGTGGCGATTACCAGCCATTGGAAGTACTGGGCAGTCAGGCGCACAACGTCTTGGCATTCGCGCGTGAACACGAAGGCGTGCGGGCCATCGTGGTAGTGCCGGTGCGTTGCGCGACGTTGCTGGAAAACAGTGCCATGCCGCAGGTCGATGCGCGGCGCTGGGGCGATACGCGGGTGGTTTTACCGTCTGCCGCTTCGGATGCAAACCTGAAGGGACTTTTTGCAAGCAGCGTAGTCACACAAAACAGGGAGCTGAATGTCAGCGAAGCGCTGGGGGATGTCCCGGTCAATCTCTTTATCCAACACTTAACACAAGCATGAGTTCAGTTCAGGAGCATTGCGATGAGCACCGACGATAAACGCATTCGCGAATTCGCCTATCAGATCTGGGAGTCGGAAGGGAAACCTGAAGGCCACGAAGAACGTCATTGGGAAATGGCGCGCAAGCTGGCCGAGGCCGAAGCGCTGGCACCCAAGAAGCCACCGAAAGCGGCGGGCAGCAAAGTGGCTGGCAAGACTACAGCCGCTGCAGCGAAAAGCACCGACGGCAAGACTCCGGCAACCGCCAAAGCCAAACCGGCAGCGAAAGCCAAGCCGGCGGCCACGCCCAAAGTAGTCCCGCCGGGCGAAAAGGCTACCGAGAAAAAGCCGCGAGCAGCGAAGAAGCCTCCGGCGAACTGACCCGATCCATTTTTGAACTGAATGACTGTGTGGCGAGCGTGCTCGCCACAAGGGGTTCTTGCGCCCCGAAGAAAGTCCCTTATTGGGAACAACACACAACCCTGTGGGAGCGAGCCTGCTCGCGAAAGCGCTAGGTCAGTTGGTGAAAATGTCGAATGTACCGACGCTTTCGCGAGCAAGCTCGCTCCCACCAGGAAATCTCATTGCCTGAACTGTCCCGTTTTTTTGCAGGAGCAATCATGACCCGTCCAAAGAAAGCCGAACCCGCTGCGCACGCCGAGCCGTCGAGAATCCGTGAAGGCCTGCCCTTCCCGCTCGGTGCGACCTGGGATGGTCTGGGGGTGAACTTTGCTCTGTTTTCCGCCAACGCCACCAAGGTCGAGCTGTGCATTTTCGACGATGCCGGCGAGGTCGAGCTCGAACGCATCGAGCTGCCGGAATACACCGATGAGATCTACCACGGCTACCTGCCGGATGCGCATCCTGGCTTGATCTACGGCTACCGCGTATATGGTCCTTATGACCCGGCCAATGGTCACCGCTTCAACCACAACAAACTGCTGATCGACCCGTACGCCAAGCAATTGGTCGGCGAGCTGAAATGGTCGGAGGCGCTGTTCGGCTACACCATCGGCCACCCCGACGCCGACCTCAGTTTCGACGAGCGTGACAGCGCGCCATTCGTGCCCAAGTGCAAGGTCATCGACCCGGCGCACACCTGGGGCAACGACCATCGCGTCAGCGTGCCGTGGGACAAGACCATCATTTATGAAACCCATGTGCGCGGCATCAGCATGCGTCACCCGTCGGTGCCGGAAAACCTGCGTGGCACTTTCGGCGGTCTGATGGTCGACGACGTGCTCGAGCACATACGCAAGCTCGGTGTGTCTTCTGTCGAACTGCTGCCGATCCATGCTTTCGTCAACGATCAGCATCTGCTGCAAAAGGGCATGACCAACTACTGGGGCTACAACAGCATTGCGTTCTTCGCCCCGGACCCGCGTTATCTGGCCAGTGGCAAGATTGCCGAATTCAAGGAAATGGTCGCGCATCTGCACGATGCCAACCTCGAAGTCATTCTCGACGTGGTCTACAACCACACCGCCGAAGGCAACGAGCAAGGCCCGACCCTGTCGATGCGCGGTATCGACAACGCCTCCTACTACCGCTTGATGCCGGACGACAAGCGCTACTACATCAACGATTCCGGCACCGGTAACACGCTCGACCTGAGCCACCCGTGCGTGCTGCAAATGGTCACTGACTCTCTGCGCTACTGGGCCAGTGAGATGCACGTCGATGGCTTCCGCTTCGACTTGGCAACCATTCTTGGCCGCTACCACGATGGCTTCGACGAGCGCCACAGCTTCCTCGTCGCCTGCCGTCAGGACCCAGTGCTGCGTCAGGTGAAAATGATCGCTGAGCCGTGGGACTGCGGTCCCGGCGGTTATCAGGTGGGCAACTTTCCGCCGGGCTGGGTTGAGTGGAACGACAAGTTCCGCGACACCGTGCGTGCGTTCTGGAAAGGCGACGACGCTCAGCTCGCCGATTTCGCCAGCCGCATGACCGCTTCCGGCGAGATGTTCAACCAGCGTGGGCGCCGGCCGTATTCGTCGGTGAACTTCATCACCGCCCACGACGGTTTCACTCTCAACGATCTGGTCTCGTACAACGACAAGCACAACGAAGCCAACGACGAGAACAACCAGGACGGCAGCAACAACAACCTGTCGTGGAACCACGGCGTCGAAGGTCCGACCGACGATCCGGAAATCAACGCTCTGCGCCACCGGCAGATGCGCAACTTTTTCGCCACCCTGCTGCTGGCCCAAGGTACTCCGATGATCGTCGCCGGTGACGAGTTCGCCCGCACCCAGGACGGCAACAACAACGCCTATTGCCAGGACAGCGAGATCGGCTGGGTCAACTGGGACCTGAGCGAGGACGGCAAGTCCCTGCTCAAGTTCGTCAAACGCCTGATCAAGCTCCGCCTGACTTATCCGATCCTGCGACGCGGACGTTTCCTGGTCGGCGAATACAACGAAGACATCGGCGTCAAGGACGTGACCTGGCTGGCACCGGACGCTACCGAGATGACCACCGAGCACTGGCACGATGCGCACAACCGCTGCCTCGGCATGCTGCTCGACGGTCGCGCGCAGGAAACCGGCATCCGCCGCAAAGGTGCCGACGCGACCCTGTTGCTGGTGGTCAACGCCCACCACGACATCGTCAACTTCACCCTGCCTGAAGTGCCGGATGGCGGCTTCTGGACCTGTATGATCGACACCAATCAACCGTCGATTCGCGGCCAGGAGCGCTTTGACTTCGGCCATGAATATTCGGTGACCGGGCGTTCGTTGCTGCTGTTCGAACTGCAACGTGACGAAGAAGATTGATATGGACTTTCAACATTATCTGGCCCGCCGTCCGCCAGATTACGCCGACACCAATGCCCTCGGCCGTTGCCTGCGGGCAATGGTCGAGGCCGGCCTCGACCGCTTGCCGCTGCCCGGCAGCGGTCACACGCTGGAGCGCTTTCAGCGTCTCTCGGAAGTCGGTGGACACGATTTAGGCCTGTGCAAACTCTATGAGGGCCACACCGACGCGCTGGCGATCATCGAGCAATTGGGCGGTACGCCAACCCCGGGCAGTACGTGGGGCATGTGGGCCGCCGAACCGCCGCAGGCACGGGTGAAAGTCACGCCGGCCGGGCATATGGTGATGCTGAACGGACGCAAGGCCTGGTGCTCTGGCGCTGCGGTGCTCAGCCACGCCTTGCTTACCGCATGGGACGCGGACGGTCAGCAGCAATTGGTTGCAGTCGCACTCGATCAACCTGGCGTGACCATCACCGATCAAGGCTGGCAAGCGGTGGGCATGGCAGCCACCGGCAGCGTCGAAGTACTGTTCGACAACGCCGAAGCGCAGGCCATTGGCAACCCCGGTGATTACCTGCAACGGCCGGGGTTCTGGCAGGGCGGGATCGGTATCGCCGCTTGCTGGTACGGCGCTTCACGGCGGATTGCCGAAGGGCTGCGTCAGCATTGCGCGCAACGCGATGAACCGCACGCCCTCGCCCATCTCGGTGCGACTGACACAGCACTGCAAGCGGCAGCCGATGTGTTGCGCTTCAGCGCGCTGCAAATCGATGCGCAGCCCGAGGCCGACGCTGAATTGCTCGCCCGCCGCGCCCGCGCCGTGGTTGAACAGTCTGCTGAACAGGTGATGCGTGAAGTCGGTCGTGCGTTGGGTGCCGGGCCGTTTTGTCAGGATCGGCATTTCGCCCGGTTGAGTGCCGACCTGCCGGTGTTTCTGCGCCAGAGTCACGCTGAACGCGACCTTGCTGCACTGGGCCAGCAGATTGCTGGTCAGTCCTGCGAGGTCTGGGCGTTATGAAGGACAACCCGATCGTTGGCCAGGGCACTTCATTGCAGCAATGGCAGGCTTCGCGGCGTCTGGCCGAGCTGCCGGCCATCGACATTCTTGACTTGGTACCGCTGGGTTCGCGAGCGGTGATCATCGCACCGCACCCGGACGACGAAGTGCTCGGTTGCGGCGGCATCATGCAGTTGCTGGCGGCAGCCGGACGGCCGTTGCAGTTGATCTCGGTTACCGATGGCAGCGCCAGTCACCCCGGCTCGCAGCGCTGGACAGTCGAGCGTTTGAGCGTGGTGCGCCCGCAGGAGTCTGCCGAAGCCTTGCGTCGTCTCGGTCTGCCGATGCATAGCCTGAAATGGCTGCGCGGAGGTTTTACCGATACGCAAGTGGCGGCGCAGGAAACCGAGTTGAGCGAATTCATCGCCGGTTATCTGCACGCCAGTGATGTGGTTTTCACTACCTGGCGCCAGGACGGTCACAGCGATCACGAGGCCGTCGGCCGCGCCAGTGTCGAAGCGGCGCGACGCGTTGGTGCGACCTGCCATGAACTTCCGGTCTGGACCTGGCACTGGGCAACCCCGGAAGACGCTTCGGTGCCATGGGAGCGTGCGCGCAAGATTCTCCTTTCACCGACGCACATCGCACGTAAACGCCACGCCGCGCACGCGTTCGCCAGCCAGTTGGAAGGCGACCGCGACGTCGGCCTCGGGCCAGTGCTCGCGCCCTATGTGCTCGATCGTTTGCTGCAACCTTTTGAAGTGGTGTTCCTGTGAGCGTCGATGACCGCTATTTCGACGGCCTGTTCGCGGGCAATGACGACCCATGGGCGTTCCGCCAGCGCTGGTACGAACAGCGCAAGCGCGCGATCAGCCTCGCCGCCCTGCCCCGTCCGCGCTACAGGTCGGTGTTCGAGCCGGGTTGCGCCAACGGCGAACTGAGTGCAGAACTGGCCCCGCGCTGCGACCGCCTGTTGTGTTGTGACACGGCGAGCGCGGCGGTGAAGCTGGCGCGGACGCGCTTGAGCATTTTCGAGCATGCCGAAGTCCGCCAGGGCCGCCTTCCCGTTGACTGGCCGGAGGAAAAATTCGACCTGATCGTATTCAGCGAAGTCGGCTACTACCTCGACGAAAAAGATCTGACAGAAATGATCCGCCGGATCAGTGGGTCACTGACCGCCGACGGCCAATTGCTGGCCTGCCACTGGCGCCCGCCGATCGAGGGTTGCCCGCTGAATGCACGGCAGGTCCACGATCAGATCCACGATCAGTTGGCTTTGCCGCGTCTTGTGCTGCATCAGGAAGCGGATTTCATTCTCGAACTGTGGAGCCGCGAGCCACGCTCGGTGGCGGCCCTGGAGGGCTTGCGTTGATCGGTATCGTGATTCCCGCGCACAACGAAGAGGCGCTGCTTGATGAATGCCTGCGTGCAGCGTTGCGCGCCAGCCAGCATGCACAACTGGGCGGCGAGCCGGTGGAAATACTGGTGGTGCTCGACAGTTGCAGCGATGGCTCGGCGCGGATCGTCAGCGCTTATCCGGTGCTCAGCTTGCAGATTGATGCGCGCAACGTTGGCGAAGCCCGCGCCACCGGTGCGCGCCTGTTGCTCGAGCGCGGTGCCCGCTGGATCGCCTGCACCGACGCCGACAGCCGCGTCGCCGATGACTGGCTGGTGGCGCAACTGGGGCTGGAGGCTGATGCTGTGTGCGGCACGGTCACTGTCGAGCACTGGCACGAATCGATCGATGAAGCGGCGCAGATTCGCTATCACCGCCATTATCAGGCGTGCGATGGCCATCGACACATTCACGGCGCCAACCTCGGTGTCAGTGCCGAGGCTTATCGTCTGGCCGGCGGTTTCAAACCGCTGACCTGTGACGAGGACGTGCAACTGGTGCGTGCACTGGAGCGCAGCGGTGCGAATATCGCATGGAGTCACCGTCCGCAAGTGCACACCAGCGCCCGTCTGGACAGCCGGGCCAAGGGCGGGTTCGGTGACTTTTTGCGCAATCTGGCACAGCTGGAATAAAAAATTACGGATCAGATTGATCTGTGACGCGACGAATCGGCTGTCTTGAGCAATACTCTGCCTCGCAGTAATCCAAGGGTTGGAGCACTGCACCGTTGCTATTCATTTGCCTTCACGGGCCGCGATCAGCGTTGGCTGCTCACGACTGAGGGCGAGATACCACAAGGACGTCGCACTCATGAAATCGTCATTGCTCAACGAACACGGCCTGCCGGCACAGATCTGGAACAGCGCGCCGCAACTCGACAATATTCCCGTCATCAACACCCACAGCCTGGTACCCGCCGGCGCCCGCGCCGTGGTCATCGCCCCGCATCCGGGCGACGAAGTGGTCACTTGCGGCGGTCTGCTGCAATTGCTCTCCAGCCTTGGCCATCCCCTGCAATTGCTCTCGATTACCGACGGTAGCGCCAGCCACCCCGGCTCGCGCCAGTGGTCGGAACAACGTCTGAGCGTGTTCCGCCCGCAGGAAAGCGTCGAAGCCCTGCGCCGCCTCGGCCTGCCCATGCACAGCCTGAAGTGGGTGCGCGGCGGCTTTACCGACAATGCACTGAGTGATCAGCAAAGCCAGCTCACCGAGTTCATCGGCCGTTACCTGCGACCGGGCGACGTAGTGTTCAGTACCTGGCGCAAGGATGGCCCGCCGGATCATGAAGTGGTTGGCCGGGCCAGTTTCGACGCGGCGCAGAAAGCCGGGGCGACCTACCACGATGTGCCGGTGTGGGCCTGGCACTGGCCGGAGCGCGAGCAGCAAATGATTCCCTGGGAACGCGCGCGCAAGCTGCGTCTCGACACCTGGACAGTCGCGCGCAAGAGCCACGCCACCCATGCTTACGCCAGCCAGCTCAAGGGCGAGCCGGCCATCGGCATCGCCCCGCTGCTGCCGCCCGTGCTGCTGGAGCGGATGCGCTTGCCGTATGAAATCGTCTTCTTCTGAACGGTGGAAGCTCAACATACCTTTGGGAGCGAGCCTGCTCGCGAAAGCGGTGTGTCATGTGTCAGATGTATTGAATGTGATGAAGTCTTCGCGAGCAGGCTCGCTCCCACATTGGCCCAGCAGTGAATCATCGTAAGGAACTGCCACCCCCTCAAACCAGTCGCATGAACAGGCATGGCCCAATTCAGAGGAGTGAACGTGTCCAGCGATCCCAAGCGTCAAGCGGTCGACGCGCCAGTCATTCATCGCCTGCGGGTACTCACGGTCAACACCCACAAGGGCTTCACCGCGCTGAATCGGCGGTTCGTTCTCCCGGAGCTGCGCGAAGCGATGCGCAGTACCTCGGCCGATCTGGTGTTTCTGCAGGAAGTGGTGGGTGAGCACGAACGCCATTCCAGTCGTTACAACGACTGGCCGCAGACGTCGCAGTACGAATTCCTCGCCGACAGCATGTGGAGCGATTTTGCCTACGGGCGCAACGCCGTTTACCCCGACGGCCACCACGGCAACGCGCTGCTGTCGAAATACCCGATCCGCGAATATCGCAACCTCGACGTGTCGATCACCGGGCCTGAACGGCGCGGGCTGTTGCACTGCATTCTTGATGTCCCCGGGCATGCCGAGGTGCATGCAATCTGTGTGCATTTGAGTCTGCTGGAAAGCCATCGACAATTGCAGTTGCAACTGCTCTGTCAGCTGCTTGAATCTCTACCCGACGATGCGCCGGTGATCATCGCCGGCGATTTCAATGACTGGCAGTTGCAAGGCAACGCCGCCCTCGCCCGTCGCGATTATCTGCATGAAGCCTTTGAGCGTCACCATGGGCGCCCGGCGAAAACCTATCCCGCGCGGTTTCCCTTGCTGAGGCTTGACCGGATCTACTTGCGCAATGCCAGCAGCCACGACCCACGCATTCTTGGCAACAAGCCGTGGACGCATCTTTCCGATCACCTCCCGCTGGCGGTCGAAGTGCATCTGTAAGGGCATTTTTGACAGCAATTAAATGACAGGCCTTCCCGGCAACTGACGCTCGGGAGGACCTTTCGTCGGCGGCAAAAAACCGTCAGCCACCTGCTTCGCAGGCGTTTTTCCATGCAAACAAACACTTAGTTATGTGCAGAAAAACAAACGCTTGCAAAGGCTGATTTAAGCGCGCCATTCATCGTGCATTTTCTTGACGCGCAGGCGTCACTCTTCTTATCTCTACCTTACTACCCCCGGAATCACTACTGGGGCTGACCTTCCGGCACTCGCGAAATCGAGCAGCCGCGGTTCGCCCCGCTCTATTCGGTCGCCCCTCGTTCGGGGTAGGAGAGGCGCCAAACACGAGATGACGCATGCGCTTGCAAGGTAGACCTCCATGAAAACTTCACTGACCCCACACGAACTGAAAATCACTCTTTGCACAGTGTCAGGTTCACTGCTGCTGTGCTCGTCCATGGAGGCGCATGCGGGATCTGCGGCGGACGAACCCGCGTGGTATCACGCCGACGTACCGGTGCTGACCCTGCCAGCAACCGTGATAACACCCGGACCGCTGCCATTGAGTCAGCAGAGTTCGCGCCTGATCACTGAGGATCTTGCCCCATCTGCCTGGGACGAGCTGTACGGCAAAAGCGCTCGGCAAGCACAGACCGACGCACTTTCATCCGGTTATGCGATGGCCGCTGGTGAGTTCAAAGGTCCGGCCGTAGTCACGTTGAAAAGCGCTAACGGGACCACTCAGACCCTTGGTCTTATAGGTGGCGACAATCAGGTCCAGCTGAATGCCGATGGTGCGCTGACCCGACGTGCCCTCGCCGACCGCAACACTGACAGCCTCAACCTGCAAGGCCAGAGCCTCGGCGCCTATTACAGTCTGGTGGGTGCGCAAGGCTGGCACGTCGACCTGTCGGCCAGCGGCGGTCGGGTCAGCGGCTTCAGTCGCACTGCGCAAGGTAATCGGCAAGCCACCGAAGGCAATGCGATGACCTTTTCCGTCGAAGGCGGTTACCCGATCGGCTTGAGTGAAAACTGGGTGGTCGAGCCGCAGGCACAACTGATCAACCAGCGCATCAGTCTCGACGCTCCGTACGCCGGCTCGGGCAATGCCTCTTCCACCGACCTGACCGCGTGGAGTGGCCGCGTCGGTGCGCGGTTGAAAGGCAGTTATGACTTGAACGGGTTGCCTGTCGAACCCTACGTGCGCACCAACCTTTGGCACACCGTTTACACCGGCAGCACGGTGACGCTCGATCAGGTCGACAAGATCAGCAGCAGCCGCAAGTCTTCAACAGTGGAATTGGGTTTGGGACTGGTGGCGCGGGTCACACCGGCGGTAAGCCTGTACATGAGCGCCGATTACAGCAGCGATGTGGATGACAATGACCTGAACGGGATCATCGGCAGCCTTGGCGTGCGGATGCGCTGGTGATCTGCTGAACGCTGAAGAACCTTGTGGGAGCGAGCCTGCTCGCGAAAACGGTGCCACCCTCAACATCATTGTTGACTGACATGGCGCCTTCGCGAGCAGGCTCGCTCCCACAGCTGCTAGCCCTGCGGCTTGAGAATCAACACCGCCAACGGCGGAAGATTCAGTTCCAGCGACAACGATTGACCATGACTCGGTACTTCATCGGTCAATGCCCCGCCACCATTGCCATAGTTGGAGCCGGCGTAAATGTCGGCGTCACTGTTGAACAGCTCGGTCCAGCGCCCGGCAAACGGCACGCCGACCCGATACGCCTGGCGCGGTACCGGTGTGAAGTTGGCGACGACCAAAACCGGCGAGCCGTCCTTGCTCCAGCGTAGCCATGCGTAAACGCTGTTGATCGCATCATCGCCAATCAACCACTGGAAGCCTTGCGGCGCGTCGTCCTGATCGTGCAGCGCCGGCTCTTCGCGATACAGCCGGTTGAGATCGCCAACCAGTTTCTGCACGCCTTTGTGCTCGGAATACTGCAGCAGGTACCAGTCCAGCTGCTGATCGTGGTTCCACTCGCGCCACTGGCCAAACTCGCAGCCCATGAACAGCAATTTCTTGCCCGGGTGCGTCCACATGAAGCTCAGATAAGCGCGCAGGTTGGCGAACTTCTGCCAGCGGTCGCCGGGCATCTTGTCGATCAGCGAGTGCTTGCCGTGCACCACTTCGTCGTGGGAAATCGGCAGGATGAAGCGTTCCGACCAGGCATAGACCAGACCAAAGCTCAACTCGTTGTGGTGATGGGCGCGGTACACCGGGTCCTGCTGGATGTAGTGCAGCGAATCGTGCATCCAGCCCATGTTCCATTTGTAGGAAAAGCCCAGGCCGCCCTGCTGGGTGCTCTGGCTGACGCCCGGCCATGCGGTGGACTCTTCGGCGATCACCAGCGCACCCGGCGCTTCCAGTTCAACCACGTCGTTCAAATGACGCAGGAAGTCGATGGCCTCCAGGTTCTCGCGACCGCCGTGGCGGTTCGGCACCCATTCGCCAGCCTTGCGCGAATAGTCGCGATACAGCATCGACGCCACGGCATCGACACGCAGGCCATCGATATGGAAGTGTTTCAGCCAGTGCAGCGCCGAGGCCAGCATGTAGCCGTGCACTTCGGTGCGACCGAGGTTGTAGATAAGGGTGTCCCAATCCTGATGGAAACCTTCCAGCGGGTTGCCGTATTCGTACAGCGCGGTGCCGTCGAACTGCGCCAAGCCATGGGTATCGGTGGGGAAATGCGCCGGTACCCAGTCGAGGATCACACCGATGTCGGCCTGGTGACAGGCGTTGACGAACGCGGCGAACTGATCCGGTGTGCCGTAACGCGCACTCGGCGCGAATTGCGAAAGCAACTGATAGCCCCAGGAACCGCCGAACGGGTGCTCCATGATCGGCATCAGTTCGATGTGGGTGAATCCCAGCTCTTTGACATAAGGAATCAGCCGCTCGGCCAGCTCCGGCCAGGTGTACTGGCGCGCGACTTCGCCGAGATCATCCAGCTCGCACTGCCAGGAGCCGGCGTGCAACTCATAGATCGACAGAGGCTTGGAGCGCTGCTGGCGATCCTGACGGGAATTCATCCACTCGTGATCCTGCCAGTCGATTTGCAACGGCGAGGCGACTTTCGAGGCGGTATCCGGCGGCAGGCTGGTAGCCAGCGCCATCGGGTCGGCCTTGAGCGGCAGAATGCCGTGAGCGCCGAGGATTTCGTACTTGTACAACTCCCCCGCTTGCAGGCGCGGAATGAACAACTCCCACACGCCCGAAGGATGGCGCAGGCGCATCGGGTGACGACGACCGTCCCAGACGTTGAAATCGCCAACCACCGAGACACGGCGGGCATTCGGCGCCCACACGGCAAAGCGCACACCGTCGACACCATCGACGGTTTTCAGCTGCGCACCGAGGCAAGCACTGAGGTCACGGTGATTGCCTTCAGCGAACAGATACAAATCCATTTCGCCGAGCAGCTGGCCAAAGCTGTACGGATCTTCGGCGACCTGCTCGCCACCGGCCCAGCGCGTGCGCAACAGGTACGGTCGCGCCTGATCGAAATGGCCGACAAACAGCCCCGGCGTCTCGGTCATCTCCAGCGGGCCAAGCTCTTCGCCGCTGTCCTTGTCCAGCACCGCGACACTCAGCGCACCCGGCAAATAAGCACGGATGAACTGCCCGCCGGCGCCATCGCCGTGCGGGCCGAGAATCGAAAACGGGTCCTGATGTTCGGCGCGTACCAAGGCATCAATGTCGCGTGCCGAGGGTAACAATGCTTCCTTTACCACACCCTGTTCCTTGTTCGAGAAACTCATGACTACTCTCCACCAAGATCGGAAAAGGGTTTAAGCCCTGTCAATAATCCATACAAGCCGTGCAATGGCACGGGCAGCCACGTTGGGCGGTTTTCCGCCTCGTAGGCCACTTCATAAGCGGCTTTTTCCAGGCCGAACAACGCCAGCGCGGCGTCGGCACCCTGAGGATCCTGCCAGGCATGCTCAAGACTAGCTGCTGCCTCGCGGTATGCCTGGACGAATGCCTCGCGTGCTTCGCGCAGATAACGCTCGGCGACACGTTTACGCGCCGCTTCGGCTTCGACGCTGTTGTCGACGTTGTGCACATTGATGGTCATCGCCGCTGCGTAATCGAACGAACGCAGTACGCCGCTGACATCCTTGTACGGGCTGTGCTTGCCGCGACGCTCACTCAACGGCCGCGCCGGTTCGCCCTCGAAGTCGATCAGGTAGGCATCGCCCTTGATCACCAGCACCTGACCCAAATGCAAGTCGCCATGCACCCGGATGCGCAAGCCGCCAGTGGCTTTCTTCGCCAGATCCTGCACATGGGCAAGAATGGTTTTCTTCTCGTCGAGCAGACGCTTGACCAGTTTCTGGTCCGCCGCGTTCAACTCGCCTTGATGCTGCTTGAGCAGTTTCAAGGCATGTTCGACCTGGGCGGTGACATCCTTGGCCGTCGCGGCCATGTCCTTGCTCGACGATACTTGCGGCGCAAAGTCCGCGTTGTCGGTTGGCGCAGCGAGCACCTGATGCATCTCGCCCAGACGTTGGCCGAGCATGCCGGCGAAGTCCTTCAGCTCGCCGAGCGCGTTGTAATGCTGCTCCTGCTCGGACATGGCGTCGGCCAGTTCATCACGGAGCGCCCGTTCCAGGTTGTTCTGCGTCCATTCCCATGCATCGCCCTGATTGCTCAGATAACCCTGAGCGATCATCAGCAAGTTGTCCTCACCCTGCGCGTCACGGCGAATCACCGAACCCAGCAGTGGCGAGATATTGGCAAACCCGGCCTTGGTCAGGTAAGCGCTCATCTCCAGTTCCGGGTGTACGCCAGAAGCCACTTTGCGTATCAGCTTAAGCACCAGGCTGTTGCCGACAACCACGGAGCTGTTCGATTGCTCGGCCGACAGGTAGCGCACATCCGACTCGGCGCCGAGGCCGAGTTTTTCCAGATGATCTGTCTGTTCGAAGCGGATTTCGCCTTCGATCGATTCCAGTACGGTGTTGTTCTGCATGCCTTGCAGAACGGCGCGGACGAAAGTTTCCAGACTGAACGCATCGGTAATCAGGCCGACCTGACGCACACGGCGTACACGCGATAGCGCCAATTGCTGCGGCAACGGCGGGCCGACATGGTCTTCGCCAATGAAGCCGAACGGCAGTTGATAACGGTTGGTCTGGCCACCGCTGGTGACTTCGATTTCGCTGAGCAGCACTGGATGCTGGGCATCGCCGAAGCGCACGCCATAAGCCAGATTGACCCTCTCGATCGCCGCGTCCTTGCCGGCGAACCAGCGACGGTTCTGCAGCCAGCTCGGCAGAATGCTTTGCTCCAGCGTGTTGCGCGACGGCGCTTCGAGCAGCTCTTCCATGCGTTTTTTCAGTACCAGCGTGGTGAAGTCCGGCAGGCTCTGCGCCGGTTCGACGTGCCAGCTCGGCATCTGGTTCTCCGCTGCCAGCGCGAACCAATAGAAGCCGTACGGCGCCAGGGTCAAGAGGAAATTCAACTGACCGATCGGCGGGAACGCGTTACCGCCGAGCATTTCCACCGGCACCATGCCGACGTACGCCGACAGATCCAGCTCCACTGCTTGCGCACTGCGCGAGACGTTGGCCACGCACAGAATGATTTCGTGCTTGCCATCGACATCGGTGTATTCGCGGGTATAAGCCAGCACGCGACGGTTGGCCGGCGAGAGCATTTTCAACGTGCCACGGCCGAACGCTTTCGATTGCTTGCGCACGGCCAGCAGGCGCCGCGTCCAGTTCAACAGCGAATGCGGATCGCCCGACTGGGTTTCGACGTTGACCGACTGATAGCCATACTGCGGATCCATGATCGGCGGCAGTACCAGACTGGCCGGATCGGCGCGGGAGAAACCGCCGTTGCGGTCGATCGACCACTGCATCGGCGTACGCACGCCGTCGCGGTCGCCGAGGTAGATGTTGTCGCCCATACCGATTTCGTCGCCGTAATACAGGGTCGGCGTGCCGGGCATCGACAGCAGCAGGCTGTTGAGCAGTTCGATGCGGCGACGGTCGCGTTCCATCAACGGTGCGAGACGACGGCGAATACCGAGGTTGATCCGCGCGCGACGGTCAGCCGCGTAATAATTCCACAGGTAATCGCGCTCACGGTCGGTGACCATTTCCAGGGTCAGCTCATCGTGGTTGCGCAGGAAAATCGCCCACTGGCAATTCGCCGGAATTTCCGGGGTCTGCCGGAGAATGTCGGTGATCGGGAAGCGATCTTCCTGCGCCAGCGCCATGTACATGCGCGGCATCAGCGGGAAGTGGAAGGCCATGTGGCATTCGTCGCCATTGACGCCAGCGGCATCGGTGTCACCGAAATACAGCTGAGTGTCTTCCGGCCACTGATTGGCCTCGGCCAGCAGCATCCGGTCGGGATAGTTGGCGTCGATCTCGGCACGGATCTGCTTGAGGACGTCGTGGGTCTCGGGCAGGTTTTCGTTGTTGGTGCCGTCGCGCTCGATCAGGTACGGAATCGCGTCAAGGCGCAGGCCGTCGATGCCCATGTCCAGCCAGTAGCGCATCACCGACAACACGGCTTTCATCACTTGCGGGTTATCGAAGTTCAGATCCGGCTGGTGCGAATAGAAGCGGTGCCAGAAGTACTGACCGGCGACCGGGTCCCAGGTCCAGTTGGACTTTTCGGTGTCGAGGAAGATGATTCGCGTGCCGTCGTACTTCTGGTCGTCATCGGACCAGACGTAGAAATCCCGCGCCGCCGAACCCGGCTTGGCTTTACGCGCACGCTGGAACCACGGGTGCTGGTCGGAGGTGTGGTTGATGACCAGTTCGGTAATCACCCGCAGACCGCGCTTGTGCGCTTCGGCAATGAAGCGCTTGGCGTCGGCCATGGTCCCGTAGTCGCTGTGCACGCCACGGTATTCGGCGATGTCGTAGCCGTCGTCGCGACGTGGCGAGGGATAGAACGGCAGCAGCCAGATGGTGTTGACGCCGAGGTCGGCAATGTAATCGAGTTTGGCGATAAGCCCGGGAAAGTCGCCGATCCCGTCATTGTTGGAGTCGAAAAACGATTTGACGTGAACCTGATAGATCACCGCGTCCTTGTACCAGAGCGGGTCTTTGATGAAGGCGGCTGCCTTGGGTTTCTTCGCCATGTGGAACTCCTGTTGAATACTTTATGGGCGTCCCACGACGATCGTTCCCACGCTCTGCGTGGGAATGCCGCCATGGACGCTCTGCGTCCGCTTTGGGACGCGGAGCGTCCCGGGATCCATTCCCACGCAGAGCGTGGGAACGATCATTACGTGGCGCTGATCCGCCAAATCCCGAACGGCTGATACGCCGGGTCAATACGCATGAACTGATATTTGCCGTGCCAGTCCCAGCGATGGCCGTTCATCAAATCTTCGCCATGGGTGGTGGCATCGTCCGGCAGGCCCATTTCCCACAGCGGCAGTTCGAAGTTCGCTTCCTGCACGTTATGCGGATCGAGGCTGACCGCGACCAGGATGAAATTGCTGCCATCGGCGCTGCGCTTGCCGAAGTACAGAATGTTGTCGTTCCAGGCGTTGTAGATTTTCAGCCCCAGATGCGTGTGCAGCGCCGGATTCTGCCGGCGGATGCGGTTGAGCTGGGCGATCTCGGCGATGATGTTGCCGGGCGCGGTGAAATCGCGGACACGGATTTCGTATTTCTCGGAATCCAGATACTCCTCTTTGCCCGGTACTGGCGCCGATTCGCACAATTCGAAACCGGAATACATCCCCCACAGCCCCGAACCCATAGTCGCCAGCGCCGCGCGAATGAGGAAACCGGGACGCCCCGACTCATGCAAAAACGCCGGGTTGATGTCCGGGGTATTGACGAAGAAATTCGGCCGGTAGCATTCGCGCCACGGCGACTGGTTCAGCTCGGTGAAGTATTCCGCCAGCTCGGCCTTGGTATTGCGCCAGGTGAAATAGGTGTAGCTCTGCGAATACCCGACCTTGCCCAGACGCGCCATCATCGCCGGCGTGGTGAAGGCCTCGGCGAGGAAGATCACTTCCGGATACAGCGTGCGCACATCGGCGATCAGCCATTGCCAGAACGGCAGCGGTTTGGTGTGCGGGTTGTCAACGCGGAAGATTTTCACGCCTTCCTTGACCCAGCCGACGACGATGTCGCGCAACTCGACCCACAGGCTCGGAATCGCGTCCGGCGCATAGAAGTCGACGTTGACGATATCCTGGTATTTCTTCGGCGGGTTTTCGGCGTATTTGATCGTGCCGTCCGGGCGCCAGTTGAACCAGCCCGGATGCTCCTTGAGCCACGGGTGATCCTGAGAACACTGGATGGCGAAGTCGAGAGCGATTTCCAGGCCATGGTCGGCGGCGGCAGCCACCAGGCGGCGGAAATCTTCACGGGTGCCGAGTTGCGAATGTATCGCCTCGTGACCACCCTCCTCGCTGCCGATCGCATACGGACTGCCGGGATCGTCCGGGCCGGCAGTCAGGGAATTGTTGCGGCCCTTGCGGTGAGCGCGGCCGATGGGGTGAATCGGCGTGAAGTACAGCACGTCGAAGCCCATGTCCTGAATCATCGGCAGACGCGAGTGCACGTCGTTGAAAGTGCCGTGACGCTGGGGATCGTCGGTGATCGAGCGTGGAAACAGCTCATACCAACTGGCGAACTCGGCGAGTTCACGCTCGACGTCCATGGGGAATTCGGCGCTGACGCTGAGGTAGGCGCGGTGATCGGCCTGAGCCATCAGCTCTGCACTGCGCGAGT
The DNA here is from genome assembly GCF_037095675.1 of Pseudomonas sp. CCNWLW23. NCBI lineage: Bacteria > Pseudomonadati > Pseudomonadota > Gammaproteobacteria > Pseudomonadales > Pseudomonadaceae > Pseudomonas > Pseudomonas sp. CCNWLW23. The sequence goes on from NZ_JBAWKM010000006.1 coordinate 195,306, forward strand.
GCAGAAACAGCGCAACCTGCTCGGTTTCGAGCAGGCCCGACAATTCATGGTGCAGCGCCGCGAGCTGCTCGCTGAGCTGACCTTCGCTGCGTTCGGCGGCCTGTTGCACCATCGTGCGGCCTTCCTGCAGCTCCAGAGAAACCGGCACCGCCGCGCTGTGCTTCTTTTCCAGTTCGTACTGGAAGCTGGCGAAATGGTCGATCCACGCTTCGATGCAATACAGGTAGCGGCCCTGCTCTTCGGGGCGGAACTGGCCTTGCCAAGTGTTGTTGCCCTGATCGGACATGACCTCGGTCTGCCAGGTTTCCTGGCCTTCCTCGCGCCAGCGGATGCCCACGGCGAGCTTGTCATGACCGTCGGCAAAGACTTTGCTGGTCACCACCACTTCGCGCCCGGCAATCGATTTGGCGGCGAACTGGCCGCCGTCGAGAGTCGGCATGGTGTTTTCGATGACGATACGTGGCAGCAGCAACGCCTGCGACAGCGGCATGTGCGGGTTGTAACTCAGCTCTGAAGGTCTTTCAGCAGTCATTGAGCATCTCTCCTTAACGCCCCAAGGACGCTCTTGTGCCGGAACAGTATTCGCGACAAAGCGCCGGCCCTGTCATGAACTCACTTAGGTTCCGAGCAACCGGCGCGGGGAAAAGTTCAGATGAAATTAACAAGACAAACCTGCGGATCGAATTTGTCGTGGCCGGGTCAACTCACTTAAGCACGTCCCACGCCATGTGCCATACGGAGGTCACCTGATGAGCATCCCGATTCCGGCGGAAACGCCCGATCCGAACATCGACAAACCCACCCTGCCGGAGACCGAACCGCCACCGGTGCCCGAGCAAGAGCCGCCAGGCACCACGCCACCACCGAAAGAAGAGCCACCAAGCACGATGCCGCCGGTGATCGTCTGACCCTTGCCCCCCCTGATCGTCTGATCGTTCCCACGCTCCGCGTGGGAATGCAGCCCGGGACGCTCTGCGTCCCATCCAGAGCCGAACGCGGAGCGTCCGTTGAAGCATTCCCACGCGGAGCGTGGGAACGATCATCAGCCGGCGGGGAGTCAGAGGTGGTCGTTCTTGTCGACATCCTTTTCGAACACCCTCACCACGTACGGCATCACGCTGAAGATCGCCAGCGCCAGAATGGTACTGAGCAATGCCGTCGCTTCCTTGCCCAGCCCCGCCGCCACGCCGATCGCTGCCGTCATCCATAAACCCGCCGCCGTGGTCAGGCCTTTGACATGGGCCTCGTCGCCCTGTTGATTTTTCAGAATGGTGCCGGCGCCGAGAAAGCCGATCCCGGCAATCACGCCCTGCAATACGCGACTCATCGCATCGGATTCTGCGCCCGAGGTCTGCGGCACCAATACGAATAGCGCAGCACCCAATGCCACCAGCATGTGCGTGCGCACGCCCGCTGCCTTGCCTTTATGCTCGCGCTCGAAACCGAGTATCCCGCCGAGAATCGCCGCCATCACCAGGCGTACGGTGATCCGGGTCATTTGCGAGGCATCACCGATATCGGCGAACTCGGCTTGCATCGTGGCCCACACTTCATCCCACCAGTCTTCCATCGTGCCTCCCTTGTTATTGGCTTGATAAGCGATGGACAACAGCGACCATTAATCGGTTGCGCAGAACGATCGGCGCGCTGCGCTTCCTAATATGCAGACCTCCCTGGAACAAGGACTGCCGCCATGCCCGTTCGAATCGATGAATCCAACCCCGAGCAGAAAGTGTGTTTTTTTACCGTCGAGCATGGTGAGGAAATTCGCATCTGCGACACCCTCGAAGTCCTGACCGATAGCGACAAAGCCATGTCGTTCGTGGAAATCGAAGGCAAACGCACTTACATCACCGAAGCAGAAGCCGATGCCTTGACCGTCGCCGGGGCCAAGGACGGGCGCAAACATCTGAAGGCCGATGACAGTGATTCGGTGGTTTGATTGACCTCGATCAACACCCGACGCAGACGCCTGCAATAGGCGTTTGCGCCTTGCCTGGCAGGTTGCTTCACGTTGTCGCAGGCATTGCGCCAAACCTCATCTGATCCGCTTTTTATTGCCAAACCTGAGTCTGTTCTGCAAACAGATCGGCGCTCATAGTGCATCGGCCTGATGGAGGCTGATGAGCGAACGAACATGAGCGAGCAAATCCCCGTCCGAACCGTAGAAGCATCGCCAACGATAAAAAGCGTACCCGCGCGCCCACTGAAGGCGACTGCCGGCTCCACCGACAAGCAGATCCACACTCGCAGTTTCACCGGCCTGTTCCGCAACCTGCGTATGAGCGGTGCCGGACTTCTGTTTGTGCTGTTCTTCGGCACCGTGTGGCTGAACTGGGGCGGTCGGCAGGCCGTACTTTGGGATCTGGCGGAAAGCAGATTCCACATCTTTGGCGCGACGTTCTGGCCGCAGGATTTCATTCTGCTCTCGGCCCTGCTGATCATTGCTGCGTTCGGACTCTTCGCCATCACCGTGTTTGCCGGTCGCGTCTGGTGCGGTTACACCTGCCCGCAGAGTTCGTGGACGTGGATCTTCATGTGGTGCGAGAAGATCACCGAAGGCGAGCGCAACCAGCGCATCAAACTGCAAGCGGCGCCATGGAGCCTGAACAAACTGGCGCGGCGTGCCGCCAAACACACGTTGTGGCTGGCAATTAGCGTGATGACCGGCCTGACCTTCGTCGGCTATTTCACCCCGATCCGGCCGCTGGCCGAAGAGCTGCTGACCCTGCAGATCGGTGGCGTCAGTCTGTTCTGGGTGCTGTTCTTCGCCGCCGCCACCTACATCAACGCCGGTTGGCTGCGTGAGGCGGTGTGCATGCACATGTGCCCGTATGCGCGGTTCCAGAGTGTGATGTTCGACAAGGACACGCTGACCATTGCCTACGACGCCGCCCGCGGCGAAAACCGCGGCCCGCGCAAGCGTGACGTGCGCCCGGTCGAAGCCGGCCTGGGTGATTGCATCGACTGCCAGTTGTGCGTGCAGGTATGCCCGACCGGCATCGACATCCGCGATGGCTTGCAAATGGAATGCATCGGCTGCGCAGCGTGCATCGATGCCTGCGATTCGATCATGGACAAAATGCATTACCCGCGCGGCCTGATCCGCTACAGTTCCGAGCGCGAATTGCAGGGCGGCAAGACCCACCTGCTGCGTCCGCGTTTGATTGGCTATACGGCGGTGTTACTGGTGATGATTGGAGCGTTAGCACTGGCACTCATCGAGCGGCCAATGGTGTCGCTGGACGTGACCAAGGATCGCGGGTTGTTCCGCGAGAACGCTCAAGGGCAGATCGAGAATATTTATTCGCTGAAAGTGATCAACAAGACTCAGCAACGGCAGGATTACCGCTTGAGTCTGGTTGATGGCGACGGGTTTGAGTTGCAGGGCAAAACGGCATTGAGCCTGGCGCCCGGGGAGATTGTCGATGTGCCGGTGTCGGTGGCGATGACCACCGAGCGCCCGGCGAGCAGTTCGCAGACATTGAGTTTCAGGATTGAAGACAGTGACGAGCCGCAGGTATACAGCGTGGCGAAGAGCCGGTTTGTGGCGCCGATGAATCGTTGAGGAACTGGCACTGCTGCCCTCACCCCAGCCCTCTCCCGGAGGGAGAGGGAGCCGACCGAGGTGTCTGTCGCTATGCATCGACCTGAAAGACCGAGTCGTTTGTGGATTCGGCAAAGCACTGTCAGGTGGGCGTATTTCATCAGCATCCCCCAATCAGTCCCCTCTCCCTCTGGGAGAGGGCTAGGGTGAGGGCTCCTTCCCTGACACCCCACAAAATCAAGTCCACCAAGGCCCACCGATGAAACGCTACGAAAAATTCGCCGACGACATCGCTGAACTGATCCGCTCCGGCGTCCTCGGCCCTGGCCAGCGGGTACCGTCGGTGCGCTATGCCAGCCAGGCTTACGGGGTCAGCCCGTCGACCGTGTTCCAGGCCTATTACCTGCTCGAACGTCGTGGCCTGATCCGCGCCCGGCCGCGCTCCGGATACTTCGTCAACGCCCATACGCCGAGCACATTCTCCGAGCCGGTGATCAGCAGCCAGGTCAACGAATCCACCGAGGTTGACGTCAGCGAACTGGTGTTCTCGGTACTCGATTCGATCAAAGATCCCAATACCGTACCGTTCGGCTCGGCCTTCCCCAGCCCGACGCTGTTCCCGCTGCAACGCCTGTCGCGCTCCCTGGCCAGCGCCGCGCGGGAGATGGATCCGCGCATGGTCGTCACCGATATGTCGCCAGGCAACCCGCAACTGCGCCGGCAGATTGCCCTGCGCTACATGGTCGGCGGGCTGATGCTGCCGATGGAAGAGCTACTGATCACCAACGGCGCTCTCGAAGCGCTGAACCTGTGCCTGCAAGCAGTGACCGAGCCCGGCGATCTGGTGGCCATCGAGGCCCCGGCGTTTTATGCCTGCCTGCAAGTGCTGGAGCGCCTGAAGCTCAAAGCCGTGGAAATCCCCGTGCACCCGCGTGACGGCATCGACCTCGGCGTGCTCGCGCAAACTCTGGAACGCCATCCGATCAAGGCCTGCTGGTGCATGACCAGTTTCCAGAACCCGATGGGCGCGACCGTGCCCGAGGCGAAGAAACAGGAGCTGGTCGAACTGCTGCGTCAGCATCAGGTGCCGTTGATCGAGGACGATGTCTACGCCGAGCTTTATTACGGGCAACAGGCGCCTAAACCGGCCAAGGCTTTTGATACCGAAGGATTGGTCATGCATTGCGGCTCGTTCGCCAAAAGTCTCGCCCCCGGCTACCGCATCGGCTGGGTGGCGGCCGGGCGTTTCGCGCAGAAGATCGAGCGACTGAAGCTGATGACCTCGCTGTGCGCTTCGATGCCGGCGCAAGCGGCGATTGCCGATTATCTGCAACACGGCGGCTACGATCGGCATCTGCGCAAACTGCGTTATGCCCTGGAAGAACAGCAGAGCGCGATGCTCGCGGCGATTGCCCGTTACTTTCCGGCACAGACCCGCGTCAGCCAGCCGGCGGGCGGCTACTTTCTGTGGCTGGAATTGCCGGAGCAGATGGATTCGCTGAAGCTGTTTCAAATGGCATTGGCGCAAGGCATCAGTATCGCGCCGGGGCCGATTTTCTCACCGACCCAGCGTTTCAGAAATTGCATTCGCTTGAATTACGGCAGCCCGTGGACCGAAGAATCGGAAAAGGCCATGGAGACGTTGGGGCGGATTGTGCGGTCGCTCTGATGATTCTGTGCTGTTTGCACCGGCCTCATCGCTGGCAAGCCAGCTCCCACATGTATCTTCGACATATACAGAATCTGATGAGGCCGCAGAACCTGTGGGAGCTGGCTTGCCAGCGATGAGGGCCGCACTTTTAGCGAAAATCTTTCGGCCTTACCGCCCACCACCCAAATCCACAAACGTCCCGGTCGCATAAGAAGCCTTGTCCGACAGCAACCAGACAATCGCCTCCGCCACTTCATCCGGCCGCCCGCCCCGGGCCATGGGAATCGCCGATTCGAGCTTGCTGACCCGATCCGGGTCGCCGCTCAGGGCATGGAAGTCGGTATAGATGTAGCCCGGACGCACGGCATTGACGCGAATGCCCTCACCCGCGACTTCTTTCGACAGACCGATGGTGAAGGTGTCGAGCGCGCCTTTGGATGCGGCGTAATCAACGTACTCATTCGGCGAACCGAGGCGTGCCGCGACCGAGGAGACGTTGACGATGCTGCCGCCCTGCCCGCCGTGTTTGGGCGACATGCGCAGGATCGCGTGCTTGGCGCAGAGGATCGGCGCCAGCACGTTGGTTTTCATGATTTTGAGGATGCGGAATTCGGACATTTCATCGACCCGCGACTTCTGCCCGACGGTGCCCGCGTTGTTGACCAGCGCGGTGACCCGGCCCAGTTCGGTGTCGACGCGCTGAAACATCGCGATTACTTCGTCTTCGATACTGACATCGGCGCGAACCGCGATGGCCTGGGCGCCCAAGGCGCGAACCTGCTCGAGCACGCTGTGTGCGGCCTGTTCATCCGACTGATAGTTGATGCAGATCCGGTAGCCCTGTTCGGCTGCCAGCAATGCCGTAGCCGCGCCGATTCCGCGCCCGCCACCGGTGATGACAATGACTTTATCCATGCTGGCCTTCCCCCACGTGCACACGTAACAGTCGGGGGAAGAATAACTGCGATTGGCGGGTTTTGCATGTGGCGCCTATTCGGGCGCCTTCGCGAGCAAGCTCGCTCCCACAAGGGAATGCGATCACCTGTGGGAGCGAGCCTGCTCGCGAAGAACGATGACTCGGTATGTCAGACCACCGCCAGCCGTTGCCCACGCACGATGTCCTGCATGAAGCGCTCCGCCGGCATCGGGTGGCCGAGCAGATAGCCCTGCAGCGAGTCACAGCCCAGTTTGGTGAGGAAATCCTGTTGCGCGCCGGTCTCGACACCCTCGGCGACAATCCGCAGATCCAGGGCCTGCCCCAGCGCAACAATCGCCGAGACGATCGCCGCATCATCGCTGTCGTGCTCCAGATCACGGACGAAACCGCGGTCGATCTTCAATTCATTGGCCGGCAGGCGCTTGAGGTACATCAGGCTGGAATAACCGGTGCCGAAGTCGTCGATCGACAGGTCGACGCCCATGTCCGACAGCTCTTGCAGGACGGTCATGCTCGCGTCAGCGTCGCTCATGGCCGTGGTTTCGGTGATTTCCAGGGTCAGGCTGTTGGCCGGCAAGTGGTGGGTCGCCAGCGCCTTGGCCACGCTTTGCACCAGCCCGGCATGGCAGAACTGCAAGGCCGAGAGGTTCACGGCAATGCGCCAGTCGGTGTAACCGAGCACGTACCATTCGCGCATCTGCCGGCAGGCTTCATTAAGCACCCATTCGCCCATCGGAATGATCAGCCCGGTTTTCTCCGCCAGATCGATGAATTTATCCGGCATCAGCATGCCATGCAGCGGATGCTTCCAACGCAGCAGCGCTTCGGCACCGACGGGGCGACCGTTGGCAGCGTCGAATTTGGGTTGGTAATGCAGGCAGAACTGGTTGTGCTCGATGGCCGCGCGCAGGTCCTGCAACAGTTGCAGTTGTTTGCGCGCGTTGGTGTTCATCGACGCATCGAAGAAGCTGTAGCCGTTTTTGCCGCCGCCCTTGGCGTGGTACATCGCGGCGTCGGCGTTCATCAGCAGTTCCTGGGCGTTGGCGCCGTTGCCCGGATACAGGGCAATGCCGACGCTGGCGGAAATCTGCAGATCATGCTCGGCGACGCGGAACGTGCGACCGATCAGGCCGACCTGACGCGCAGCCAGGCTCAAGGCGTCATTGGGCTCGCTCAAGCGCACCAGCAGAACGAACTCATCACCACCGATCCGCGCCAGGGTGTCCTGGCTGCGCAAGTCTTCACGCAGACGCGCGCCGACCTCGCGCAGCAATTGGTCACCCATGTGATGGCCGAATGCGTCGTTGACCGGCTTGAAGCCATCAAGGTCGATGAACATCAAGGCAAAGCAGCCACCCTGCTCTTCAACTTTTCTGATCGCCTGATTGATGCGGTCGTCGAGCAACATGCGATTGGGCAGACTGGTCAGTGGATCGTGCAAGGCCAGTTGGGTGAGTTCGCGGTTGGCGACGGTCAGCGAGTGCGCCAGATCGGCGGTGCGCGCTTCGAGGCGGGCGTCGAGAATCGAGGTCAACAAGGCGATCGACAGCACCGCCAGCGTGGTGACCACGACCAGACTGTCGAGGCCATTGCCCTTCAAGCCATTGAGTGTCGCGCCGCAGAAACTGCCGTCAGGAAACTGCGCCGCCGCCATGCCGGTGTAGTGCATGCCGACAATCGCCACACCCATGATCACCGCCGCGCCGGCACGAATCAGTCGCACATAGGGCGATTGCTGGCGCAGGCGAAAGGCAATCCACAATGCCGCTGCCGACGCGCCGACGGCAATCAGCAAGGAGGCGCTGAACAGGGTCGGGTCGTAATCGATGCCCGGGGTCATGCGCAGCGCGGCCATGCCGGTGTAATGCATGGCGCTGATGCCCGCCCCCATGATCAGCGCACCGAAGGCCAGTTGCGCCAGGGGCAGCTTCGGCTGGCTGACCAGCCACAAGGCGAAACCGCAGGACAGCACCGCGATCAGCAGCGACAGCGCAGTGAGGGCGAAGTCATAGCCCAGGTCGATCGGCAATTTGAAGGCGAGCATGCCGATGAAGTGCATCGACCAGACGCCAACGCCCATCGCCAACGCCCCGCCCGCCGTCCAGAAATGCACGGCCCGGCCTTTCGCCGTGGCGATGCGCCCGGTGAGATCGAGCGCCGTGTAGGAAGCCAGAATGGCCACGCACAACGAAATGAAAACCAGGGTGAAGGAGTAGCTGCCGATGAGCATGGACGTTCTCGTGACAAGCCGAAACCGTACTGCTTCCATTCTCGGTCGGGCAAATGCGGCGATTGTACTGATTGCGCGAAATAACGCACTGACAAAGTAACCAAATTGCCATCAAGCCGATGAAACGCTTGTTCGATCGTCCTACAAGGCTCTGCGGTGGGCTTTAAGCACAACTTGTGAAAGCTATCTCACGCCGGCCACAAATCCCTGTGGGAGCGAGCCTGCTCGCGAAGGCGTCGGCACAGCCACCATCGTAGTTGCCTGACCCACCGCTTTCGCGAGCA
>NZ_JBAWKM010000006.1:204054-206450 GCF_037095675.1 Pseudomonas sp. CCNWLW23
TGCTCGCGAAGGCGTCGGCACAGCCACCATCGTAGTTGCCTGACCCACCGCTTTCGCGAGCAAGCTCGCTCCCACAGGTTCAGCGGTTGTCGCTGACGTCCAGTTGGCCGTCCCAGCCGCCGCCCAGTGCGGCGATCAGTTGCACGCTGGCGATCAGTCGGTTCTGCAGAATATTAAGCACACTGCGTTCGTTACTCAGCGCCGTGGCCTGCACAACGACTACGTCGATATAAGCAATCAGCCCGGCCTTGTACTGGTTTTCCGTCAGGCGCAGGGAATCGCGGGCAGCATCCAGCGCTTCCTGGCGAACTGCTGCTTCGTCTTCATACACCTTGAGCTGGACCAGGTAGTTTTCCACTTCGCGGAAACCGTCGAGAACGGTCTGGCGGTAGCGGGCGACGGTTTCGTCATAGGCCGCCTCGCTGCGGTCGACCTCGGCCGAACGAATGCCGCCGTCGAACAGCGGCAGAGAAAGCTGCGGGCCGACCGACCAGAAACGGTTCGGCAGGCTGATCAGGTTTTTCGAGGTACTGCTGCTGTAGCCGCCGCTCAGGCTCAGGGTCAGGTCCGGGTAATACGCGGCTTTCGCCACGCCGATGTTGGCATTGGCGGCAATCACCGAGCGTTCGGCCGAAGCGATGTCAGGACGGCGTTCCAGCAGTTGTGAAGGCAAGCTCAGCGGTACCTGCGGCAGATTCGGGATGCTCTGGCTTTCGGCAATGCTGAAGTTGGCCGGTGCTTCGCCGGTCAGTACGGCAATAGCGTTTTCAAACTGTGCGCGCTGCCAGATCAGATCGACCAGATCGGCCTGGGTACTTTTCAACTGGGTTTGCGCCTGCGCCACCGCATCGCGCCCGGAAACCCCGGCGCGGTACTGGTTCTGGGTCATTTTCAGCGAGCGTTCATAAGCGGCAACGGTGGCCTCGAGCAAACGCTTCTGCTGATCGATGACGCGCAGTTGCAGGTAGTTCTGCACCAGTTCCGATTGCTGACTCAGACGCATCGCTGCCAGATCGGCAAAGCTCGCCTGGGCGTTGGCCTCGTCGGCCTCCAGGCCACGGCGCAGCTTGCCCCAGACGTCGGCTTCCCAACTGACGCCCAACTGCGCGTTATAAGTGTCGCGGATGCCGCTTGAGGAACTGCTCAGGCTCGAACTGCTGCTACCGGTGCCCTGACTCGAGCGGGTCTTGCCCAGACTCAGGTCGACGCTGGGGTAAAACGCCCCGCGTGCACTGCGCACCAAAGCCTGCGCCTGACGAAACTGCGCTTCGGACTGGGCAACGGTCTGGTTGGAGCTGTTGAGTTTTTCGATCAAGGCGTTGAGCTGTTGGTCGCCGTACAACTCCCACCAGGCGCCACGGGCCAGCGAGTCGCTGGGATTGGCCTGACGCCAGCCCTCGGCTTCCTTGAACTGAGCGATTTCGGCAGTTTGCGGACGCTGGTAGTCCGGGCCGACTGCGCAAGCGCTGAGCAGCGCCACGCACAGTGACAGGCTCAACAGGCGCGAGCCGCGCACGGTAGCCAATTGGAGAAGCGAACGGTCAGTCATAGCGGAGTTTCCAGAGCGGCGTCAGTGCGCACGCCACGCCATTTGTTGAAGCGATGGCGCAGCTTGTCGAGATAGAGGTAAACCACCGGGGTGGTGTAAAGGGTCAGGACCTGGCTGAACACCAGGCCGCCAATGATGGTCAGGCCCAGCGGCTGGCGCATTTCCGCACCCTCGGCACGGCCGAGCAGCAAGGGCAAGGCGCCGAGGATCGCGGCCAGCGTGGTCATCAGAATCGGTCGCAGGCGTTGCAGGCAGGCGCTGCGGATCGACTCCAGCGGCGACAGGCCCTGATGACGCTCCAATTGCAGCGCAAGGTCGATCATCAGGATGGCGTTCTTCTTAACAACGCCGATCAGCAGGAATATCCCCAGCAGGGAAATCAGGCTGAACTCGCCCCCCAATGCATAGATCGACAGCAACGCGCCAACCCCGGCCGAGGGCAAGGTCGAAAGAATGGTCAGCGGGTGGATGTAGCTTTCATACAGCACACCGAGCACCAGATACACGGCCAGCAACGCACCGAGGATCATGAACGGCTGGCTCTTCTGCGTCGCGGCGAAGGCGTCAGCGGTGCCGGCCATTTTCGCAATCACATCCTCCGGCAGGCCGACCTTGGCGATCGCCCGTTCAATGGCAGCACTGCCCTGCTCTACGGTCACGCCTTCGGCCATGTCAAAGGAAATGCTTTCGGACGCGAACTGGCCTTCATGGCTGACCCGGTCGTTTTCCAGGCTGTTTTCGTAATGGGCGAACGTCGACAGCGGCACCCTCGCACCGTCAGCGGTAATCACCTCGACCTGCTTGAGTGTCACCGGATCCTGGGCATATTTCGGATTGACCTCCATCA